>NZ_DATJCH010000010.1:0-254057 GCF_035514885.1 Albibacterium sp.
GATGATATTGTCGGGGGGCTAAATATTTGATTCTTGACTTTGATTGAATACAAACTTTGAAAATGTTACATTGATTTAAGCAGAATATGTTGTAGAACCTAGGGTTTATGTAATAGAAGTGGGTGTATATGTAATAGATAAACAATATCTTGATTGTGTTGATAATACTTATGACATTTATAGAAATCAAAAAAATATAATTATGAAAAAGAAGTTACAAAAGATTAGCATTGTTGTAGCAGCCATCGTCTTATTTGTTGGTGCAATGTTATTAAGTGTTAAGAAAAATGACCATGGTCAATGGAAAGTCGCAACAGTTAGTTCGTTTGCTCAGGGGGGAGGGGAGAGTGGAGGAGGAGAAGATGGAGGTGAGGAAGACGGAGTTAAATCTATTATTATATCAGATACTGGCACAACTACCGAGTGCATAGCGAACAAGGTACATAATGTAATTAGCTTCACTGTTATTTGTTTAGGTGATGGCAATTTGCAATGTGTTAGTGGTGATTTCAACCGCTATGAGTCCACTGAATTTAGATGTGGTATTACTTAAAATCTCTTATGAGATAAGCTGTCGACTTCAGAAATAACTTTAGCTTGAAACTTTTGTATTATGTAGCATTGTTGTCCTCAAAAAGGTTCATCGTACTTTAGGACGGACATAATGCTTAAATATTGGAAGAGTGTTTTGATAGATTTGTGGTAACAATTTATATGTCGACAGGATCATCTAGGTGCCACGGGACAATTTTTGAACTTAATTTACCCGTTGGGTGAAATGAATTAGTTGAAAAAAGGTTAGAAATAAACGAGAAAGATATTGGTCAAGATACTGAAATTCAGTATCTTGAAGTTGCAAAACAAACCAATATCATGTCAAATATAACTAATAATTATTTAAAAGTTCTGGAAGTGATAAATTCTTTAAACATTGATTCAGGCTCTCTGGGTCGCATTGGAAGAAAGCCAAAGATGGCTGATATAGAGGTTGTTGCCCTGAGCCTAACAGCAGAATTCATGTCCATTGATAGTGAGAATGACTTGTTCAGACAGGTTTCCAGTTTACAAATACCTAACCTGATCGAGCGTAGTCAGTTTAATAAAAGGCGCAGGAAACTGTTCGGCTTTTCCGAGACAATCCGATTGGCCATGGCTTCAAGATTTACAGAACTGGAAGATTATTTCATAGTGGACAGCATGCCTTTGGAAATCTGTAAAACAGCGCGGCAAAACCGTATAAGGGTCTGTAAAGAGAACTATGAGACAGCTCCTGAGAAAGGTTTCCGTGCTTCCAAGAACACTTGGTTCTATGGCTATAAACTACATGGGGTATGTACCCTTTCCGGAGTTTTTCACTCGGTATTACGAAAGCAAACGTGCATGATGTGCACTATCTGCAGGATGTTAAACATCAACTCTCTGAATGTGTGCTTCTTGGAGACAAGGGGTATTTGTCTGCTGAACAGCAACTGGACCTTTTTGAATCTGCAAAGATTGTTCTGGAAACTCCCATGAGAATGAATCAAAAAGACTATAAAAAGCAACCCTACATTTTCAGGAAATCACGGAAAAGAATCGAAACACTATTCTCTCAACTATGCGACCAATTCATGATCAGACGAAATTATGCCAAAACATTTATGGGTTTCAAAACAAGAATTCTGGCAGAAATAACGGCAATGACCCTGGTTCAGTTTATGAATAAATTCATTTTTAACAGAAACATTAATAATATCAAAATTCAAATTGTTTAATTTCACCCAACGGGTACTTAATTTATAATATAGTGTCTGGTTTTAATAGTCTTTAACGCTCAGTGGTCAAGAATTCATCAACAATGTACTACGATCCACTTTTGAAACTCGCTTCGTACTGTCACCCTTTCGACAGTCCGACCACGCGGTAAATACGAAGTAAATAGTTCAAAATGATGGATCGAAGGCTTAATTCAACAAACACTAAAAACTAGCAATCATGAAAACACCTATCTTTTTTTGTATGTTAATCCTTTTGTTCCAAGCCTGTACCTCTCAGCTGGTGCATGTGGAAGAAGGAAAACAATTATTGAACCCACCGGCTGAACCCACCGAAGAGGGATATTTCACGGATCATTTTGAAATCGCTGAGATTATACCGATTCAGACAAGCGAGGCTTTCCTGGTATCGGATATCAAAAGAGTTATCCGATACCAGGATAAAGTCATTCTGCTTTCAGGTAAGAACAACACCGTTTTTGTTATTAATGCTGACAATGGCCGCATTGAAACACACATCCACAAAATCGGCAAAGGTCCGGGAGAATGGAGATTAATATTGGATATCGCATTTGATGAACAGTCCGAGCAGATATTGATTTACAACGATTACTCGAAACTTCTCACATTTGACCTTCAGGGACAATTCCTGTCCGAATCAAACGTAGACGGCCTGTATGAGAACATCCATGTATACAACGAGGAAGTATTCTTCCATAATAAACTGGAAGGTTACTCCTGCTATCCTTACCTTATTGACGTATTAAATAGGAAGGATAACACATGGAGAGTGATTGGTCGCGATGAGAAAATAGATTTTCCCATAAGGGTTTCCGGAAGACAAATGGTGAAGAGCAAACAATTGTGGTTCACTGCCCCGCTTGATTTCAACCTGTTCAGTTATGATAAGGAACAGATACGAACCCCGTATGAACTAGCTATTCCTGATGCCGGATTGGATGAGAATCTGATAAACAAAGCGACATCCAACCCGATGCTGTTTTTTGGGGAAGTAGCGAAGAATAACCTGATTTACAGCATTAATTCTATCCGGGAAACAAGTGATTATATTGTCTTCCACGCCAACCAAGGCGGTCTTTTTACCATCAACAAGAAGGAAAACGAGGTTCATTGGGATAAATCTGTGGAAGAACTGTCTTTACACATGAAGCTGACCTATTACCCGCATGATGGTGATGACGATAAAATAATGTTCATACTGCCGGCCGAAGCCTATACACAACATGCCAAATCGAACCCGGGAAGTAGCGATAATTCGCTAGATGTCAAGGAATACGACAATCCTATTCTTATTTTTTATAAGCAGAAAAGCATTGTGGCTATATAAAGCCAAGGTAACTATGTTAAACATCAACTATCTGAATGTGTGCTTCTTGGAGATAAGGGGTATTGGTCAGCTGAGCAGCAATAGGATCTTTTTGAGTCGGCGAATATTGTCTTGGAGACTCCAATGAGAACAAATCAAAGGAATATAAAAAGCAGCCTAATATTTTCAGGAAATCACGGAAAAGAATTGAGACATTGTTCTCTCAACTATACGACCAGTTCATGATCAGAAGGAATTATGCCAAAACCTTTAGCGGATTCAAAACAAGAATACTGGCGAAATAACAGCCATGACTTTGATCCAGTATATGAACAAGTTTGTATTCGACAGGAACATTAACAACATTAAAATTCAAATCATTTAATTTCACCCAACGGGTTGTTATTTATATTTATTAATTATTGTTTTACTTGAAAATCTTACTAAATACATATACATTGAAAAGAGAGATTTTAATTTTTAATTTAGAATAAAAGATAAGTTTGTTTGTAAACTTTGAGAAGCTATCCACGGTCACCAATTACGCTTATTGGTTATAACAAAATATATTCTAATATACCAACATCATAAATGAAAAATAAAAGCAAATTCCTCATTTATTTCCTGTTATTATTATTTGGCTGCACTACCGATCGTGCCACTTACGTCGTCGACCAAATAGGGGACGAAGGGATTATCATAAAAAACTGGCATGTGGTAGGGCCTTTTGAGAGTAACGATGATGAGATTGGATTAGAGACAAATTATCTCCCTAACTTTGATAAAGAGGAGAATATTGGGTACGATCAATTAAAAAAGTTGGCTGGTCAACCGGCTGAAATAGGAGATACAATAATTGTTGATTTCAACAAAATATTTTACATCAAAGATGATGATTCGCCCCATGCCGTGGCGTATGCGGGCTGTATAATAAAATCATCCCGTAGCCAAACATTGAAACTAAACTTTTCGAGTGATGATGGTTCGAAAATCTGGTTAAATCAAAAGCATATTTTTACGGATGAGAGAGGATCAGCGATCTATCCGTATCATAATTATATAGACCTCCCTCTTGAACAAGGTGAAAATTTTCTATTGGTTAAAGTGGCAAATACAGGGGGCGGATGGGCTATGTTTGCCGCCATAGAAAAAGAATCCAAGGAAAACATAAGACGCCATAAAAGGAATTTTGAGCTACAGTTCGGCAACGTGTTCCTATCCGAAAATATTATTGAAAATGACACTCTTAGTCTTTCTGGAGGTATTCCGGAACATACGTATAAACTTGAAGTTTTAGGGGTGCAAAATCTCGTCTTTGATATAACTCCCAATCAGAATATAAACATTGGAAATCTACCAGATGGTTTTTATAAGACGGTACTTTATACTCCCACAGATACCTTTACAAATAGAATCTATAAAACAAAAGATTTTACACGTGATTTTGAACGACTGATAACCAATGTACAAAGTTTACCTCATGGGATGGAAAACGAAAATGTTAAAGCCCTATTGCATAGGTATAACATTTTGATGAAGCCCGGAAATTTACCGAAAGAATGGTTTTTAATAAGAAATTGGGACAGACGCATGCTATTCGTGTTTGATAATTTGGAAAAGGAATACGCGCTCATGAGCAACCAAAGTAAAGAAGGAGATGATGCGGGAACCCTGTTGAAATCCTATCGCTCTAAAATCGATGACGGTAGCCAATATTATACCTTACACGTTCCAGAAAATTATGATAAGAATGTTCCCATTCCATTGGTAATCGAGGTATCAACGATTATGAAATGGTTTCCTTCGCAAGTAGAGACCAATCGTTTCGCAAACATTGATTTGATAGACAACTTTGCTGATATGGCAAATAAATACAACATGATTGTGGCGGAGCCCGGCAACAGAACGGTAGACAAGCCTAATTATAACAATATTGATGTAACAGATCTATGGGAAACTATTAATGATATAAAAAAGGCATACAATATTGATACAACCCGCTTGTTTTTAAGAGGAGCATGCAGGGCAGGTTACGAAGCGCTGAAAATGGCGGTAAAATATCCTGATAAGTTTGCGGCTATAGCTATTGTTGCTCCAGAGATTATCCCGGATGACAAATCGGAGGAAAACATCTGGCAGCATGCTAACAATCCACTCAATTTTTTGAAAAATATTCAAAGTATGCCTTTTTTGAATATCCATAGCGTTTTAGATACCCATAGTCCGATTTCCTCAAGCGATCGATTGAATAAATTGGTAACGAAGGCTGGGTTAACGCATTTTTCATACAGAAAACTGTACACCGAGTTTAATACTTTTTACTCGGCGGAATATATGGATGAGATGTTTCATTTTTTCAGTGAGTCGCCCAGGCTAAAACAGCCGTTATCTGTTAAGTTTTCAACTGATCAACTGAAGTACAACCGATCTTTTTGGATCGAGATCAACCATATCGTTGCCAATAAAACCGCAAATATAGAAGCCAGGCTCGAGGGAAATTCCTTGTTCATCAACCATACAAATATAGTAAGCTACACGGTGGATCTCTCAAATCTACCCTATGATGGAAATACGCCATTGACGATCTATGACAACGGGGAAAAGGTGCCTTTGAATAAAACCCACCATAGTAAAGTCACCCTACCTATAGATTTTGTGTCAAATGGCAAAAGCTATAAGAATACCAGAATTGAGGGGCCTTTTGCCCATATCTTCCATAATGCCTTTATAGTTGTCCAGGGGACATCGGGTACTCCTGAGGAGTCGACAAAAATAAACGACGTCATAGAAAAACTTAACACGGATTGGCAGTATCGTTATTATACTGATTTTAGGATAAAGCCTGATACAGTACTCACGGAAGAGGATTTGGCAAACTTCAACCTCATATTAGTAGGTTCCACGAATTCTAATCAGGTGATTAAAAAAATGATTGCAGACCTTCCGATTACGGTCGATAATGAATCTATTTCTATCGGAAATGAAACAATGCAAGGGCAGAATTTAGGTTATTATTTGATCTATCCAAACCCGTCTAATCATCAAAGATATGTCGCAGTTTTGGGATCCAATAATCCTAGAACTTTCAATATTTGGCCGGAAAGAAACAATGTTACTGTCTTTCAAGATGTATCTGACTTCGGTTGGTATGATTATAAAATTTGGGATAATGCATCTCCATCAAAAAACAGATCAGGATATTTTAATGAACAATGGGAATAATCCACAAATTGCTTATTAAACTATTCTAATAAGCATTGGTTTCTGAGTTTAGTTTAAAAAGAAAAGTTGGGCAATAGAGAGAATTCCATATCAACGTATTTCAGCTCAATACAAATCTACTGGGAGCTTTATTATGCACTCCGCAAACTTACCTTATATGATTTTAATAAAATGGAAAAATTGAACTACATTGGAATTTAATTAATAATGGATTATGATATGGAAACAGGAAGCCCAAAATTAGTTATAGAGGGACTTGACAAGGTATCGATAGTTAACTTATGTGAAACTTATGACAGGAGTGTTCTTTTACTAACTCAGTGTTTAATTACTGTAGTGGGGCGATTAGTTGTAGAGTAAAATTTGATTAGTTGCGAGGTAAATATATTAAGTGTATTTTTTATTGAATAATGATGAACCAGATAAAATATTTTTTATATGTAATCTTGATTTTTTTCTTTAGTTTTTGTAGTGAAAGAAGCTCAGTTCATGAGCAAGAAGAAGAAGAAGAAGCTGAATTAGGATCCTATGAAATTATATCATTTGATCCACAACCTTTGGTTGATCCGAGTGAGATTTCGTATAACTTGGAAAATATTGAATTTGTAAGATTGAGTAACGATTCCAATGATGGTGGATGAAATAAGTAATATAATTATCAATGACTCTCTTATCTATGTTATAGATAATTTTAGGAGTAATTCAGTTAGCATATTTGATAAGAAAGGTGCATTTATTAGAAAACTTAATAAAATAGGGAATGCTCCAGATGAGTATACATCGATAAACGATGTAAGAATTGATAAAGGTACTGGAAATATTGAGTTATTGGCAAATTCGAGTCAAAAGCTAATTAAGTATGATATTAATGGTGAATTTATCGAATATAAAAATTTATCAACACCTGGACTTTTTAGTTTTCACCAATTAGGGAATCATTATTACTTTTATAAGGGCTTACAAGTAGATGAGGAAGATATAAAGGATGGAAGGGGATTCCGGTTGACAAGGGCAAATGTGGAAACACCAGATAAGATAGAACAGAGGTATCTGCCTTTTTATTTTGACGATATACATACACCTACGTCTACGGTGAACTTTGTTAATATTAGAGATATACCTAATACAAATGATACATTGGTGCTTTTTGATCAAATTACGGATGAAGTGTTGAGTATAACACAAGATGGTATCCAATCAAGGTATTTATTGGAGTTTGAAGGAGAGCAAGGTAAAAAGTCAATTATTTTCAATGATCCATCTATTAGTAATAAGTCAGAAGTAATAAAAAGTGATCGATTAACCTATTTGTTGGATTGGCTAGAAAATGATCAATATATAATAATAGAGTATAGTTATTTTTCAATTAAGCATAAACAAAGATTTGTTAGCAAGGCATTATTTAATAAAAACACAAAACAAATTTCAATTTTTCAGGACTATTCTAAATTTATGGTAATGCTTGATGGAATTTTTTGGGATTTAGGCAAATACTCTATGTATATAACGAATTCTGGCAAGTATGTATGTGTTTTACATCCGGTTGATTTAATTAGTAAAATTGCTGCTGAGAAGCAGAATAATTCTTCGGATGGGACTTTCAATGAGCTTGTTAAAAAGTATAAACTTGAAAATATTACGGAAAGCGATAATCCGATTTTGATGATATTTAATTTTTCTAAAAACTGAAGTCATAATGATAATAAAATATATATATATAGTTTGTTTTTATTTGTGATACTTGTTCTTGTCTCTATTTCTTGCAATTGGAGAACTACTCCTGAGTTTAGTGAGGAGTATATTAAGAATTTGTTTATCCAAGTTAAGAAAAGGGAAATACATAACAATGATCTTTTAATGCAATCCTATGAAGATGATGGGAGAAGTATTAATGTTTCTTTTGTCCCTGAAAATGATAATCTTATTGTTTTTAAATATTCTATCTCTGTCAAAAGTCCATTTTGTGAGACAGTTCCAGATGCTTCATTACATCATTGTTGGCCTTTATGGCGATCGGTTGGTACGTAGTCCTTAAAAATCCGAATTGAGTGATGAATGATAATCCAATTCGGAAAGATAGATATCAGACTTCTTGAATTGCTTGACATTAAACTCTTTCAGATGCTTCTCAATAATAATTCTTCATAGTATCTTCGGCTAATACCTTAATCATGGGCACGTTGTGGTACTCAATTAGTGATCGATGAGTATTTTCCAGTCAACTATCCCGAGATACTTTTTAAATTGACCATACGTAATATTGTTTTCCCTCAGGATTCATTAAATTATCGCAATCGATAATAATCAACAGAGCTTATTTAAAAATGATTCATAAAAAGGAGAAAAAGGTAGAGTTGAATTTTAAAGTTAAAAGCTTTCTTTTACTATTCAGAAATAGGAACTTAGAGTCTTTTGGAAACATAAAGTCAAAAGGATGAGATGCGATTCTCAGGGGACTAAATATTTGATTCTTGACTTTGATTTGAATACAAACTTTGAAAATGTTACATTGATTTATGTAGAATATGTAATAGAACCCAAGGTTTATAGAATAGAAGTGGGTGTATATGTAATAGATAAGTAATATCTTGATTGTGTTGATAATACTGATGATATTTATATAAAAAAATATAATTATGAAGAAGAAGTTACAAAAGATTAGCATTGCTGTTGCAGCTGTCGTCTTATTTATTGGTGTAATGTTATTAAGTGTTAAGAAAAATGACCATGGTCAATGGAAAGTCGCAACAGTTAGTTCGTTTGCTCAGGGGGGAGGGGAGAGTGGAGACTTTAGCTGGTTTTCGGAAAATTTAGTTATTGTTGTTAAAAAGGGCGATGTCGTATATGATGCAACACTAGGTTTGACTTATAAGGGTTTTACAATAGAAGTTGCTAACTATGAAAATATTAGGACCGGTGATCCAATAGCGATATATAATTATTGTAGTTCGACTTTATTGCCATATCGTTGTTTCAAGGATGAAATTGGTTTGTTTAGCATATAATAAATGAAAGCTAATATTATAATATTGGTTTTCATATTTTCAATTTCATGCTCCTCTTTTAGTCGGCAAAGTCATGAAGAGACGCAAATTGAAACTATTATTGAAATACCTCCTCTTGTAGAAGACAAAATGTTGGATACAAGCAGAATATCATCTGTTCAATTTATTCCACTTGAAACTAGACAAGGTGTTGTTTTGGAGGGGATTGATGAAATTGAGGTTGGAGAAAATCGTGTTTATATATTAGATAGGAAACAGGAGAGTATCTTTATTTTTGATAAATCGGGGAATTACATTAATAGAATTAGCAAAAAAGGGAGAGGGCCAGATGAATACAATTACATTGTGGACTTTGGAGTATATGAGAACACAAACGGAATTGAAATTTACGATCATAGAAGGCTTATTCTATATGATATGAATGGTAAGTTTTTGAGTTCGAAAAGTGTTCCATTTTTTGCGGGGTCTTTTGTCAAAACTGAAAATGGATATGTTTTCTTTGCTGACAATCATTGCAATGAACAATTTTGCGATAATTTGATATTTTGTGACAATGAATTGAATATAACATCAACAGCACTTCCAGTTAAAGACAATTTTAGGAATATTAAATATTCTGAGGGTAGGAGATTGTTGAGAATAGGAGGGGGGATAAAATTAGTAACCTACGATGATTTTATATATACACTTTCATCTTCTTCAATCATTAATAAGGAAAAACCAGTTTTTGAGGGATCTACAACACCAAAAGTATTCTATGAACAGAAGTTTACTTCGCTTAATGATTTTGTAATAAAGTCGTTAAGCAATCCGAATACTGGCTTTATTAATAATTATAAAGAAAATGACAGCTATACTTATTTTAGAATGTATAAAAAGGGTTCTAGCTATAATTATATTTATAATAAACATACTGGATTCGAAATTAGTTACAGAGGAATAGAAAGTGAACTCTTCTTCCGTGAGATATTGGATCTTTATAACAACGAGCTGTATAGCTATTTTTCGGCAATTACTTTAATCGAAAAAATACATTCCTTATCTGAACTTAATCAATTTGATCAAAAGCTGCTGAAAGCAAATGAAACAAAGTTGTTTAATGTTAAAGAGACAGATAATCCAATTATTATGATTTATAAGGTGGATTGATAGTAGGTGTTTATCCAATGGTAGCAGAAATCTTGTGTTTAATTAGAGATAAGGTCGATTTTTTAAATAAATTAAAAAATACAAATATAAAAAACATACAGAAGATTAGTATGACTGTAGCAGCTATCGTCTTATTTACAGGTGTGATGTTATTAAATGTTGAAAAAAATGAACAAGGGCATTGGGAGATGGCAACGGTGAGTTCATTTGCTCAGGGAGAGAGTGGAGCAGGTGGTGCAATTTATAAGAGGAGCACAGAACCGTGTAATTATACATTAAAAGGAGAGTATAATGCAAAGTTTAAGATTCTTGACATTATTTATACTGTACCTGTCTCAGGTTCACTTACTGTGACTTTAGATAAAGGTGAAATAGTTTGTAAGGCTAACGGTGATACAATGTGTACTCCTAGGGATTGTCCAATATCAATAAAGCTGTAAGTTATTTTTTATACAGATTTAAGTGGAGTGAACTCTTAAATCTGTATAAATATTTATTAGATGAATTTAGATTATGATTAATAAACTCTATTATTTATTGTTGTTATTTGTTTTTTACGCTTGTAATAATAAGAGTAAAAGTAATAGCAATTTCAAGGAGATTTGGAAACTATTAAAATTGAATCGCCAGGTCAAGATTCAATAGTTCATTTATCAAACTTCGTAAAGAGTGTGAAGGTAGTCCCATTGGAATTTACAGAAAATGGTGTCATAGGGGAAGTTCAAAAAATGAAAATTTATAAGGACAGGATTTATATACAAGATAAATATCATTCATCGTTACTCGTATTTGATATTCAAGGGAAATTTCTTTATACAATTGGGACTTTAGGGAAGGGAAAAGATGAGTATCTGGATCTTACAAGTTTTGATGTAAATGAGAAAGGAGTTCTGATTTATAATTATAATCCTAGTGAAATATATTTTTATGACTATGATGGGAATTATCTTAGGAAAGATAAGAAAATAGAATTTCAGGGTGAAAATTTTGCTGTGCAAGATGATTATTATTATTTGTATAGAAGCTCTCCTAAAACAGGATCAAAGTATGAGCTGAATGTTTATAGTTTTGATTATAAAGGACAAGTGGGTTACTTTCCATCAAATGTTGCTTTTGAATCAGCGAGTGTTACAGGTTTGTTTTCAGGTGCATCTAGTGATGGTTTGGTACCTTTCCATCTGTCATTAAATGATACTATTTACATGCTGAATAAGGATGAAATAAGAGCATCTTATCTGGTAGATTTTGGAAAATACCGAGTATCTGAAGAGGATCGCTTGGAATTATATAAAAATATGATTTACGTTGATAAAGCTAGTGTTGATAAGGACTTTGCATTTAATGTTAATAATGTTCATCATATTGAAGACTATTTGTTTTTCAATTATTATTATAGATACATACTTCATCCCGTTTTTTATAATAAAAAGAGTAAAACAGTTATAAATTCATATAATATTTTTGATGATGTAAGCAATATGATTTTTGCTAATCCAATAACCCAATATGAAAATAAGTTGGTTGGTGTATATTATCCTGAGAACATATCAACTAATGTAGAATTTATTCAACGATTGATAAAACAGAAAGGACGGGTAACAGATCAAGGTTTGGAAAACTTGAAATTACTTGAAAACCTATCGAAAGATGTCTTTTCTGTAAATGCTTTTATTATTCTTTATACTTTATAAGGAACGGAATAAGGTGTATGGTTTTTAAATGGGTCTAATATGATAAGGAATATAATTTTTTTCATTTTTTTTATTGCTCTATGTTTGGCTACTTTGTTGAATTACCGCCATAAGGCAATCGTAAATTATTATCAATTTGTCCCCTTCTTAGAAAACGATGACTAAAAAGGGGCTTATAACAGCTCTAATATATAAACTATAACTCTCTTATCTGACTTAAAAATTCATGAGATACTTATCTATCTGTATAATCTTATTCTTTTTCATATCGTCTTGTCAATCAGAAAAAACGAAATCAAGTGAACTAATTGATCTGACTCAGTCTCTAAGTTTAAAAGGTCAGGCTATTAATTCAATTGATTCAAGTTGTTTCTATGATATTGAATTGGTCGATTCAATGTTGATATTGGTTGATATGTGTAATACTAACTTTATTTATTCTTATGATTTAAGTACATACAAACCTTTATTTTCAACAGGGATACAAGGGAAAGGGCCTAATGACTTTGTTTCAATGCCTTTTTTTTCTCAGTCGGATAAAGCAAAGATTACGATGTCAGAACCTACAGGGCAAGCAAAACATTTTAACCAAATTAGCGCTACATTAAATGCAAATGAAACTGTACCGTTAGGAGCAGAATTTATGGGCTCAAAGAATATCATTTTTTCAGGAAATAGAATATATGGGAATAACACCTCATCTGGTGATGGAATAATATTCTATAAGGATAATGAGAAGATTAACTGGATAGAACCCCCAAATTTCATTAAAACGTCTGCGGAGATGGGTGATTTTAAACAATTGCTACTGAACAATTCTTTTGTAATTGGGGGCGGGAGTGATGTAATAGCTGTCGGCATGAAGTACTACAATTCTATTTTTTTTTCTTGACCGAGATGGAAACGTTTTAAAATCTTTCCGTTTAAATGATAATATCGCAGAAGATTATATCCCTTCTGTTGAAACGGATACAAAAAATATTTCCGTTAATAATACAGTCTTTGTTAATGATGCATATGCTACAGATAAGTATGTTTATTTCTTGTACTACGGAAAATCATTAAGTGACTTCGAGAATAAACATACAGGGGAAATTTCGCAGGTTATCGTTTTTGATTGGGATGGCAATCATATTGAAAATATATCAACAGATAAGAAACTATTATTTCTTGCCGCTAATGATAATGACGAGAAATTATATGGAGGTGAAATGACAGAGAAGGAGATTGGGAGCATAATTCAATATGAACTTAATTAGTTGATTTACCGTGCGTAAATATATAAAATGAAAATCAAGGTTGGATGCCGAACAGGAAAGCCTTATTTTACGAAGCTAATTTCTTCGATCATTGACTTAATTTGTGTGAGTTGTTGAAAAATTAAATCAATTATAAGATATGTAATGAAACATCGGGTCTGTGTAATAGAAGTATGTGTAAGTGCCTAAAAATTATAAATATTATGAAAAGAAATTACAAAAGATTTGTAGGACGGCAGCAGCCATTGTCATGTGTGTTTGACTCATTTCAAGAAAGCTTGTAGCACTTTATATAAATTATCTTCAGTATATGATCAAGAAATATAATACCCTGCTTATTATTCTTACATCCATGCTTTTCTTTTCTTGCGCAAGCAATTCGGTTACTATTCAAGATGGTGATTATCCGGAAGGTGCAGAACAGGTGCAATTTAAGGAGATTGGCCAGTCTCTAGACTCTCTCAAGCTCATAGCAGAAATTGACATATTTGATGGATCGAAAATTCCCGTAGGGGTTATCGTTGATATGGAAGAGATTGGTGATATGCTTTACTTTGCTGACAGCAAACAAAGCGTGATTCATGTTATCGATAAAGAAACCCTGAAATATAAAACTTCAATCGGAGGGCCAGGACCTGATCAACTATTTAAGATATTCAGTCTGTATGTCTCTGATAACAACCTTCTAGTCGGCAATTCCCAAGGACCGAATCTGTTGAAGACTTTCAGTTCAAACGGGGATTTCCTCATGAGCTATCCTAATAATGACCCACCACTTTGGTTCATATCAATGAATATCAATGATTCATTTATATCAGATTCTGTTGCTTATGTAACTAATATGTTTGCGGATAAAGGAAGGAAAATAATCAGATATGACCTGCGCGGTGGCGAGGCCAATAAAATCGACGAAATTGTCCCTGTAACAGATCTTCATGCCGAATTGGATTCCGCAATTTCAGCAAAAATAATAACAAATATGTCGGTTTTGAAAAGTAATGTTCTTGATTCTTTATTCTATGTTCTTCCGACTAATAAATATCTTATCAATAGTTATAATATGAAAGGAGAGAAAGTAAGCTCGATAGATCTGAGAGGAGGAATCCCTCAAATCAATAAAGCGTATTTGATCATGAAGAAATTACCTTTCAGTTCTTTATTTATGTCGGCTGTTATTGATGATCGAGACAATATCTACTTTCATATTGCTGAATTTGAAGGTGTTGAGGTAGATGATTCTGCGGATGTAATGGATGCTAAAATAGCCAATACAAAAGCAAAATTGAATTTGGTTTCCGTAAATTTAATGGATAAAACTTATCGAATATTCAAGACCGAATCACGAAGTGTGTCACCTTTAAAAATTATTGACGATAAGCTTTGGTGTTTTGATTCTATGAACTCACAATTATTAGTATACCAATTTCCAAATAAATGAGATAGTAATGATTAAAGGAAATTGCTGCTATTTAATTATATGTGATTATGAATTAATTTCTGTAACGGATTACTTTGTAAAGTTGACTTCATATCATCTTTATCCACACAGTATTTTATTATAGTTTAAAAAGAACTAAAACAGGATTATCATTATTTTCAAAACTCTTAATCAAATGGTAACTATCTGAAGTAAAACTGTTTGGTCTATCTGGATATTGATCTAAATAACTCTTATTACTTGAAAGAAATTGATTAGGAACAACACTTACAAAATAATCGTCATAAATTGCAGCGACCACCATATCGCTGATAATTCTTGGGGTTTGAGCGTTACAACTAACACACGAAGAAAACGTGTAGGTTTTGTTTTTTTTGTGGTAAAAAAGCACCCATGTTTTGCCCTCTAAGTTAAAAGAACAGGTAAAGTATTTCGAATTTTCAAAGTAATTACTGATATGCCAACCTTCATCAATTAAGGTGGGACTCATAAAGAAATAGTCCGGATTCTTTCTTAGTTCTTCGCTAAGGGCCCTTTTTCCAAAGTCAATAAAATATTTCGCTTTAAGTTGCAATCCATCTTTGGAAATCTCATAGATGGTATCGCTCAAGTCCTCACTAAACAAAATATTTTCTGAATTGGTTAATGCAAACGAGTTTAAAAACGATATCTTCTTGTGAGATCCCCGATGACCTTCAAAAGGTAAAAGAGGGTGAACAACATTATTCATATTCATCACCAGTGTGCCTGTTGGTATAGTTTCTATCGAAATAGGATGAAAGGTGATTACCTTGGAACTATCAACAATAGCTAGGTTTTTTGAAAAATGATCCAGCTTATTTACTTCAATAAACTTCCCCTCGATGTCATATTTGAAAATGGAATTTCGCGTTATATCTAACGCATAAATCGTTCCTTTTTCATCAATATCAAAGTCAATTATACTAGAATATTCACCTGGACCTTTACCGGGATATTGCACCTTAGTCAGATATTTCCCATTGATGTCAAAGATGAAAATGGCTTTTGAAGTTTTATCGAGAATTAAACATTTATTATTAAAAAAAAGTATCTTGTCTATCCGGCTAACCAAGCTTTCTTTTTTTGTTTCCAGCTTAATATATTTATGCTCTTGCACCAAATCTATCAAAGCATCGTCTTCTCTTTCATCATTTGGTTGAACGGAAATTTTAATTAAATTTTTGTTCACGACACCAGGGTTATTTTGTAAAGCGCAACTAGTCAAAAGCAATAAAAAAACAACCAGATTTTGAAATTTTTGTTTCATAGGTAAATACTTAACTTGTGGTTATGCACAGCAGAATATTCCTGCGTAGCTAATACTCATATCTGTAACTATTCCTGTAGGACAATCTTTACCAATATAAATAACAGAATAAGTTGTATAAATTGTAGTTTCAATTTCGAATTCTTTCATTTTAATTTGACCAATTGCTGTATTATTACTTTCTATTGTATTTTTCTTATAGCCCTTAAACTGTAGATCAGGTACATGTTCAATGATAATAAAATAAAAAGCACTAAGAATTGAGAGAAAGTTAATATTCTTTTACTTTAAAGTAGCCCATAACAAAATAGGATTATTGTTTTCCAAACCTCTTGATTTTAAGTCCGTTAAGATTTTTAAATTTTCAGAAATTTTAGAATCTGTTGATGATATGGTTTTATCTTTGATTAGATTTTCGATATAATCTATATTATTAGGAATCAACGAGGGGTCGAAGACACTTAGCAAAATATTGTCTTTTATGAAAATTGGAGATGGAAAGAAAATATAATTTATATCATTGAGCAATGAATAGTTAAAAAAAACCTCCTTAGATTTTTTATTATAGAAGCAACTATATTGGATCGAATTATAAGTAAAAGAGAAGTAAACTATATTCTTCTGCTCCATGAAATTTTTGATTCCTGTAGCATATTTATTCTTAATAAGAATGTCATTTGCCTGCGTAGGATTTTTAAGAATGGTTTTCAAATCCTCCGTTCTAATTTTATTTTCCCCAAAATTAACATAATATTTTTTATTCAGAAGCTTAGGGCGATGCGAGTAGACGGTGTCGTTATATGGCCTTGTAATTATCATTTCTTTATTGTACTTGGAAAAAATATTATCTCTTATTCTTGAACCAATATCTAGATTTGTCTCAAAATATCTTTCTTCGATCTCTCCAGTTTTATCCTCCACTACCAAACTATGTTCTACTTCTATGGAAGGATTATCTCTAAAAAGATAGTAAAAATTGTCGTTTACTTCAAAATTATCTGCAGAAAACTTCGAGTTGATTTCTCCAATAAAGTCACCGTTTAAGTCATACTTAATAAACTTCCTTGAACCATTATCATAAATTACTAAATTCTTATTATTTTCATCTACAGAAAAATCCGTTAAATCAATATGCTCCTTTGGACCTCTTCCTGAAAAACCTATATTCTTGATAAAATGACCAGAAAAGTCAAACATTAGAATGCTTTCGTTGTTTAGTTCATCCTGAATGAAAATTCTATTTTCGAAGAATTCTATTTTTTTTATTTTTCCTATAATACAAGATTTGTTAAATTCAAGCGGAATAATTTTAACATCATTGATGAATTTAGATAGACGAAGTTCTTCAAGGTCATTTAGGTTAGTTAGATGTATAATGGTATATGAGTCATTTTCACTTTGCTCGTCTAAGTTGGTGCAACTAAAGATTCCAAGGGAAATTAATATAAGTATTACACGTAAGCCTTTTCCTTTTATGGTCATGTTTTTCTTCTGTTTCATTTCTTTATTATTTAAAAGTTTAACAATACCTTAAGTCGCAAAACCAAATGTACCAAAAATACACGCTTAAATTAAAACCACATGTACCACTATTGATTATATTTGATTTGACATTTAAAACCTAAAAACTAATGAAATTTATCGAATTAACTCAATACGATACTGAAAAACTAGTGAATGTAAATTTTGAAAATATGCGTACTTTTAACCTATAGAGAGCTACTCTTTGACGAAAAGCTTGATCATTCTGATTTTTCAATTATGAAAAGCAATGTGAAGAAAAAATAAAAAGGTTAGAAGCGTCGCTCATAGAGGTGAAGGGGATCAAATCGAACACCATGAGTATTGATAATATACTTATAGAAGCAATAGAGGCACTTTCCAAGCTGAAATATTTATATGAAGAGGATAATGCTTTGACCAAAAAAGAGGTGCTAGGTTCGATATATCGTGAAAAATTGAGATTTGACGGAAAAGAATATTGAACCCCAAGACTTAACGAAGTGACGCACCTTATCTATTAGATTAACAAGAAGTTACGAGTAAATAAAAACGGGAAAAATCGTAAGCCATTACGTCTTTCCCGTGCAGTACTGAAGGCGGGAATCGAACCCGCACTCGCTTTAGGGCGAACAGGATTTTAAGTCCTGCGTGTCTACCAGTTCCACCACTTCAGCATGTTTAGTATTCCTACTTAACATATTACGTCTCTTAAACGTAAAATCCCTTGCTATAAGGGATTTGTGGAGCGAAAGACGAGGTTCGAACTCGCGACCTCAACCTTGGCAAGGTTGCGCTCTACCAACTGAGCTACTTTCGCTTATTGTTTTTGTTTTGGTGAATGCAAATATAGGCAGATTTGTCTTTTTGTCAAGCCTTTTTTAAAAAAAAAGTATACTTTTGTTATAAGTCGTTGCTATTCAGGATATCAAAAATCAAATCTTTCTCAAAACCTCTACTTATAGCGTATTGAGCAAGTTTCATTTTTCGTTTATAGGGTTCTTTTTCACTTAAAACGCGCGCTTTCTTCTCAATAATATGAGTAAGTGTACTAAAATATTCATCAGGGTCAATTGTATTTAAGGCTTCGTTTATTAAACGGGGAGGGATTCTTTTAAATTTTAATCCATTGGCTATTTTAATTTTTCCCCATTGTTTTATTTTGAATTTTCCAGATGTATAAGCATGGGTGAATCGTTCTTCATTTAAAAAGTTCTCTGCTATTAAATCGACAATGATATTTTCTACATCAGCAGGATATTGTCCCCATTTATATAATTTATCTCTTATTTCTTGTTGTGAACGCTCTTGATAGGCGCAGAAGTTTTCTGCACGTTTTTTTGCTTGAAGTTTAGTTAAGCGAGTTTCTTTCTGCTTTTCTTGGTCGAACATTTGATAAAATTGATAAATTTTTCTTCTTAACCCAAAAATTGATGAAATTCGTTGCATAATGAATAGACTGACCTATACTATACTTGATATAGCAACAATTATTACTGACCATAAATTGCTTAGAAATGAGAATGATGATATTCGATATTTAATCTATGATAGCAGGAAGGTAAATGACCCTAAACATTCTTTGTTCTTTGCTTTGAAGGGGAATAAGGATGGACATAGTTTTGTTGATGTAGTATATAATTTAGGGGTAAGGAATTTTGTTGTTGCAGATGGCTTTGTTCCCGTAAAGGATTATATTGATGCAAACTTTCTATATGTAGAAGATACGCTTGTTGCATTGCAAACACTGGCTAAGTATCATCGTAAACAGTTCAATTATCCTGTTATCGCAATTACAGGTAGTAATGGTAAGACGGTGGTTAAGGAGTGGCTAAATCAGCTACTTGCTATCGACTTTAATATCGTTCGGAGCCCTAAAAGTTATAATTCTCAGATTGGTGTAGCTCTTTCATTGTGGCAACTAAGTTCAGATAATGATTTGGCTATAATTGAAGCGGGGATTAGTAAGGTTGGTGAGATGGATAAATTAAGAGAAATGATTCAGCCGACTGTAGGTATTCTGACTAATATAGGACCAGCACACAGTGATGGTTTTAGAAGTACAGAGGAGAAAATAGTTGAGAAATTGAAACTGTTTAAAGGAGCGGATAGATTAATTTATTCACCTAAATATATCTCAGCAGCAACGTTGATTCCAGAGGGCTCTCAACTGTTTACATGGGGCTTCGATGATACAGATCTTAAAGTATTAAGAAAAGAGCAAGATAAAGGCTTCCTGACAGTATATGCTGAGTTTAAAAAAAATGAGATAAGTATTGAGATACCATTTAACGATGAGGCTTCTATTGAGAATGCAATAATATGCTGGTCAGTAATGTTAAGCATGAATTATTCTCAGGAAATTATTCGGAAGCGGATGAAGGCTCTTCTTGCTGTTGAAATGCGATTGGAGTTAAAAAATGGAGTTAACAATTGTTCTATTATTGACGATTCATATAGTTGCGATATTGCATCTCTAACTATAGCTCTTAATTTCTTACAGCAGCAAAATCAGCATAAAAAACGCACTTTAATTTTATCGGACATTCCTGGTGTTGAGAAGGATAAGTTGTCTATATATGAGACGGTTGCTTTGTTGTTGAAAAGTAATTCAATCGATGGATTTATTGGCATTGGAAAAGATATAAGTAGTTTCTCAAGCTTGTTTTCTAAAAGCGCAATATTCTACAACTCTACGGAAGATTTTATTAAGGCTTTACCTGGTATGAACTTTCATGATGAGACCATCTTGTTAAAAGGTGCCAGATCTTTTTATTTTGAAAAGATTAGTAAACTTTTGACCTTAAAAACACATGATACTTCTCTTGAGATTAACTTAAACGCTTTAGAATATAATCTTAACTATTATAAAAGGAAGCTAGATAACCAAACTAAGTTAATGGTAATGGTTAAAGCTTTCTCATACGGCAGCGGTAGTTTTGAGATTGCCAATTTATTGCAATTTAATAGGGTAGATTATTTGGCAGTTGCCTATCCGGATGAGGGTATTGCTTTGAGAGTTTCAGGTATAAAATCACCGATTATGGTTATGAGTCCCGACCTGCTTTCTTTTGAAGCGATTATTGATAATTATCTAGAGCCCGAGATTTTCTCACTTGATCTTCTTCGGTCTTTGATTGGCTTATTGGAGGATCGAGGGATCAAAGAATATCCAATTCATATAAAGATTGAAACAGGAATGCATCGACTAGGGTTTGAAGCACAGGATTTTAATGAACTGATTGAAATAGTTTCAACAAATAACTCGGTTAAAATTGCAAGTGTATTTTCGCATTTAGCTGCTTCGGGTTCTCCCAAACATGATGACTTTACCCGAGAGCAAATAGCTAAACTGAAAATGTTTACTAATGAATTGAAAGAAATCCTGCCTTATTCGTTTCTTGTTCATATATCAAATACTGCAGCTATTGAGCGTTGGCCTGAAGCAAGATTTGATATGGTGCGTTTAGGAATTGGCTTATATGGTGTGGGTTCTTTAAGTGAAGGCTTATTAGAAACGGTGGCTACCTTAAAAACGAGTGTTTCGCAAATTAAACATATAAAGAAGGGAGAAACGGTTGGTTATAATCGGAATGGGGTTTTAGAAGATGGAGGGACGATTGCCACGGTAAAAATTGGATATGCCGATGGTTTCAGCAGACGTTTTGGAAATGGTGTGGGGAAATTGTTGATTAAGGGAAAATTGGTGCCGACAGTAGGCGATATCTGTATGGACATGTGCATGGTCGATGTAACAGATATGCCTGTGAAGGTTGGAGATGAGGTTGTTGTATTTGGAAAGGAACCTACTGTAGAGAGTCTGGCAGCATCTATTGAAACTATTCCATATGAAATTATGACGGGTATATCACAACGTGTTAAGCGGATTTATTTTTATGAATAGTTCTTGTAATTAGCCATTAATGATTTTCTATCTTTGTTAAAATCAATGTTTCGATGATAAAAGTAGTTTTGCGCAGAATATTTAATTACTTGGTTAAAGGAACGATCGTTCTTTTACCCCTTGCCGGCGCAGCATTTTTGATATACTGGTTGTTTTCCAGCCTGGATGCGGCATTGAATTTAAGTACTTGGATGTTTATGGACGAGTTTGGGAATCCAATATATGTTCCGGGACTGGGAATTATAAGCGTTTTGATTATTTTGATCTTTGTAGGCTTTTTGATAACAAATTTTGTGACTGAACCGATCTATAATTGGTTTGGCAGAATTATAAATAAGGTTCCTCTTTTCAATACGCTTTATACCTCTTTGAAGGATTTTACTGAAGCATTTGTTGGTGATGCTAAAAAGTTTAATGAACCTGTTATGGTTGAGTTTAATGATACAGGTTTAAAGCGAATTGGATTCTTAACTCAGCGCGATTTGTCTAAAATAGGCTTAGAAGGAGAGGTTATGGTTTATTTTCCATATGCTTATTCATTCGCCGGTCAGGTTGCTATTGCAAAGGCTGAAAAGGTAACAAAATTGAATATTAGTGCAACGGATGCTATGAAGCTGGTAGTTTCTGGTGGCGTTAGCGGTTTGGAATAGATTAATCGCGTTCTGCAAATATTACGGATAACCTATCATTGTCTGTTCTGCAAAAGAATATAAAATTATTATTGTTCTCTTCGATCCTGTGTTTCTTTCGAAGACTTTCTACGTTTAGCGGGAAGTTTTTAGAAATAACGTTTGCAGCTAGCTTTACTTTTGTTTTTTTGAATTCTTTATACTCGAGTGTCTCCTTTACTTTAAAGACTCTTCCTGGGAAAGATTCAATTCTGTTGTTTGATGTATATAAATGCGTGTTTGTATTTAACTTATCAAGCATATAACGTTGTGCTATTAGCTTAAAACCGCCTGCTTTCAAAATTGCAACATCCGGGTCATATAGATACTGCTGAGGTTCTCCTATTTGAAAGGTGGACTCCTTCTCTTCAGTTTCTAGAAATGAAAATGAAGAGTCATCACCTTCGTTTAGGATTGTAGCATGAATCACTGGAACACCATTGAAATTTTTTTCTAAAACAAAGAGTAACTCTTTACAATCATTTTTGAAACTGATAATATGTACCTCTTTTACGTGCTTTAACTGTGATATACTTAAGGAAATATCTAATAAAGGAGATGTTTTAATAATTATCTGTTGGCTTTTTTCAAGCAATTCATCTTGATGCTGTATGATATTTGGTTCGCAATCATCTAGTCTAAAGACCTTCCGGGTGTTAACGCGACGAGATGGATCAATAAAGACTGTGTGGTAAAAAGAGCTATTCCGGATTATATATTCGATTCCATTTTCATTTATAAAATGGATGTTATTTCTCCCCATTTGTTTAGCATTATATGCCGCAATCTGAGAAAGAATGGGGTTGATTTCACAATGAACTAATGATTTTGCTCTTAATGAGAAATAGAAAGCATCAATTCCAAACCCTCCGGTCAGATCAATTACAGTTTCGTTTTCAGGTATGAGTTTGCTTTTATAAAACGCAGTTGTTTCTGAAGATGCCTGTTCAATAGAGATAGTAGGAGGATAGTAAATAGAATCAGTTTCAAACCACAAGGGAAGTTTTTTCTTTGCTTTTTGTCGAGATTCTATTTGAGTGGCTAATTCTGAGCTACTCACCTTTTCGAATGGACTCTTTGCCAAAGCAATCTTCTTAGGGTCTTCGTGTATATTTTTTAATAGAAAGCGTTGTACCGCTGATGTTAATATTTCGCGGTTCATAAATTAATTTATTGCTTTATTACGAATCAGCATTTGACAGGTATAGGAGTTTTTTACTTCTAAAATAATTTCTTTATTTACTAATACCCTGTCAATAGTATCTTGATTGTAATAACGTATTGTTGCTAATTCAAGGTTTTCTTTATAGGAGACTTTAAAATCTTTATTTAATTCTTCAATAAGTTTTGGGATTTTTTCAGAATCATTATCTACGCTAACGGAGAAGTTGATTGCACTGTTGTGCATCATATTAATCTTCACTTTATATTTATAAAAGAGACTGAAAATCTGGCTTAAGTTGTCTTCGAGGATAAAAGAAAAATCTTTTGGTAAGATATTAATCAGGACTTGATCTATCTTGAAAATGAACGAAGGGATGGATAAGCGGTCTTTGGTTTTCCGGATAACGGTACCCACATTATTTGTATCGATAAAAGATCGTACATTGAGTATGATCCCTTTGTTTTCTAAGGGTTTTATTGTTTTTGGATGTATAATGCTGGCACCGTAGTAACTTAATTCTATGGCATCTACATAGGATAATTCAGGTATAAGCTCTGTAGAGTTAAACCACTTAGGATCGGCATTTAAAACGCCGGGAACATCTTTCCAGATAGTGACCGATTCGGCATTTAGGCAGGCGGCGAAAACTGCAGCCGAATAATCAGATCCCTCTCTACCCAAGGTTGTGGTAAAGTTTTCAGACGTTCCGCCTAGAAAGCCTTGAGTTATCGGGATATAGTTTTCTAATAGTTTAGGGATATCTTGTTGGATAGACTCTTCCGTTTTTACCCAATCGATATTTCCTTCTCTATATGTGTTATCTGTGTGAATATAGTTTCTAACATCTAGCCATTTTGTTGGAATATTCTGCTGTTGTAAATAAGCACTTACAATTTTAGTAGAAACCATTTCGCCAATGGAGACTATCTGATCGTATAGATAATCGTATTCGTCTTGTGGTTCTTCTTCAATTATCCAATCAATCTCAACAAAAGTGTTAGCTACATCATCGAATATAGGATTGGATTTATCATGGAATAGTTCTTCTATAATTTTATAATGATAGTTTTTTATTTCATCGAATATCTTATGTAGATCATCAGTTTGATTAAAATATGCATTTAATAGACCTTCAAGCCTGTTTGTGGTTTTGTCCATTGCTGAAACAATAACTAGCAGACTGTCGTTTTTATAGGTTTCAATTATTTTGGCGAGGTTTTTTATGCTCTCAGCATTTTTAACTGATGCACCTCCAAATTTAAATACTTGCATTTTTCTTGTTTAGCTTATTTAATTCCAAGCATTTCTTTTGCCTCTGGAGTTAGCATGTTGTTTATTTTGTTATAAGGAATTTCAAGTCTGGTTACTCCTTCTGCATAAGCTTTGATTTCGTATATATTATAAAGGAATAAGATGCTGTTTTTTTGCAACAGGAAGTTATTGTTTAAAGAGAATTGTCCGTCTTCAAAAAAGTAATTAGGAAAGGAGTTTTGAATGCTGTCAATTCCCTCATCTTTTTTGAAAATTTCTTCTGCTATAAGTGTTAATGAATCCATTTTGTTGTCAAGAATAATATCTTGAATGGTTATTTCCTTTTTAGAATTGAGATTGAAATTGCTGTATATAATTCCATGATTTCCATGAGCGCCACCCATAAAATCTTCATAGTTGACCTGTATACCAAGATAGGTTTTGTGATTTTCTACAACAGTTGCTTTTAGTTGTTTGTACCAAGGCCAAGGGCTGCTATAATCTAGTTTTTGATAGTCTTCATACTCTTTTATAAACCC
Organism: Albibacterium sp.; assembly: GCF_035514885.1. Classification (NCBI taxonomy): domain Bacteria; kingdom Pseudomonadati; phylum Bacteroidota; class Sphingobacteriia; order Sphingobacteriales; family Sphingobacteriaceae; genus Albibacterium; species Albibacterium sp. The sequence goes on from NZ_DATJCH010000010.1 coordinate 25,161, forward strand.
CTGTCCCGCCTCCTCCATTGAATTGTATTGCATGTCGGGATTATCGTTGAAGTTGATTAAGTTTTTAATGTAGCTATTTATCGTATCATTCTGAAAGAGAGGGTAAGTAGCTTCAAAAAAGGTTTTATCTTGAACAGAATCTATGGCTTTACTTTCAAGCTTGCTTTCCAGGTAAAACTTTTCTATTGTATATGTTAATGTATCCGGTTTGAGATCTGCCGAAGTGCTATTTTCATTGTTGTTTGAATTGCATGCAGCTAAAAAGATTAGAGCAATTGCAGTTATATAGAAAGATAATTTGCGCATAAAAATGTTATTTAGTGATTAGTGATAGAGCCATTTAGCCAACCTTTGTCAAACTCTGCCTTATACTTTCTGTAAAAGTTTAAGGCTGGTTCATTCCAATCGAGCACCTGCCAAACTAAACCAGAATATCCATTGTCTTTACTTACTTGTAAGACTTTCTCGAAAAGTAGTTTGCCAAAACCTTTGCCTCTATGTTTGTCTGTTACAATGATATCTTCCAAATAGATTCTCCGTCCTTTCCAGGTGGAGTACCTAATATAATAAAGAGCCATTCCTTCTATATTTCCGTCTACTTCAGTTACATATGCTTCCCAAACTGGGTTGGCACCGAATCCTGCTTCCTCGAACTCTTCTAAACTTACAGTTACTTCTTGAGGAGCTTTTTCATACTCGGCCAACTCTTTTACTAATTCTAGCAGGCGAGCACAATCTTTTTTCTGTGCTTTACGTAGTTGAGGATTCATTCTTTTAATTTTTGCTATAATCCCGCTCTCCGAAAATTAAACTTCCAATACGCACCATTGTACTGCCTTCTTCAAGAGCTATTTTATAATCTGATGACATGCCCATGGATAACTCCTTAAACGAATCCTCTTTTCTGAAAAAGCTTTCTTTTATCCCGGAAAATAAAACCTTTAGATCATGAAATTCTTCCTTTACCATTTTGATGTTGGGAGTGTTTGAAGCAATACCCATTAATCCGATGATCCGAATGTTTTTCATTGCTTGATATTCTTCTGATCTCAGCAGTTCGATGGTATCTGCATAATCCAGTCCGGCTTTTGTGTCCTCATCTGAAATTTGAATTTGAAGAAGACAATCAATAACTCGTTTGGCTTTTAATGCTTGTTTATTTATTTCTTGCAAGAGTTTTAAGCTATCTACCGAGTGAATTAAGCCAATATAAGGTGCGATGTATTTTACTTTGTTTCTTTGTAAGCTTCCAATTTGATGCCAAATGATATCATTTGGGAGTTTATCATGTTTTTCATTTAACTCTTGAACCTGATTTTCTCCGAAATGCCGCTGTCCTTCATTGTATACTTCTAAAATCTCTTCAATTGATTTTGTTTTTGAAACTGCAATTAGTTGTGCATCATGATTTTCTAACTCTTTGTTAATACTTTGTAGCCTTTCAAAAGTGTTCATGTGATTATATATTTGTGCCCGGACAGCGTAATTATTTGTATTTTTGTTGCTAATTTAAGAAATGCAACGGTTTTTAGGAATTTTACTTTTTTTCATTTTTATAGTTGGCTGTAAATCAGACCGACCAGATTATATTATAAAAGAGAAGGAGATGGCTGGTTTACTGAGAGATTTACATCTGATAGATGGGTACTTGAATACCCTGCCATCTGATTCTGTTCAGCGCCTATCTGCTAATTTAATTGAAGGAGTTTATCAGCATTATCATGTTGATTCAATGATTGTTCGTGAAAGTTTAGAATACTACTCAAAACAACCTCAAGTCCTCAATCGTATTTACTTAAAGGTGGATGCTGAATTAAAGGATATGGCAGTTGTTGCTCAAGAGGTTAGCAGGAAGGCTCAGAGAGAAATATTTGTTAAGGATTCTATTAGAAGTGCCCATGTGGCTGATAGTTTGTTGAGATTGAAGAATGATTCGATAAGATCTAAAGTAATGAAGCATTTGCTTTATTGGAAAGACTCTGATTCTGTAGATCTAAAACCTAAATCCTGGTCATGGGAGGAGCGTAGCAGGCTTCTTGAAAAGTTAAAACTTACTAATTGATATTTTAACAATGATCTACCCTGAAAATGCAGCTGAAAAGTTAGGTTTTAGTGAGATTAAGTCACTCATTAAAAGCAGATGTTTGAGTACCATGGGAAAAGACATGGTAGATAAAATTCAACCGATGCATCAATTTGGTCAGATTGACAAGTTCTTAAGACAAACAAAGGAACTTAAGGAAATACTTGTTAATGATGCTCCATTGCCGATTGATCATTTATATCCAATAAAAAATTTAGTTGAAAAAATACGCGTTGAAGGCTCCTTTCTTTCAGAAGAAGAGTTTTATCAGGTATCTCTGTCTCTAAAGACAGTTTTCGCGGTTATTCATTATTTCCAAGAGAGGGAAGGCCAATACGAGGCTCTAGAAGCTTTGTTTGAACATTTGCCTGTAGAGAAGAGGATTGTTAAAGATATTGATAATGTAATTGATCAGCATGGGAAGATGAAACCGAGTGCTTCTCCTAAATTACAGGACATATACGCTAGCATTTCACGTGCTGAACGCGAAGCCCGTAAGAGAATGGATTCTCTTTTCAAAAATGCACAAGATGCAGGGTGGACTGCTGATGGAAGTTTAACAATACGGGACGGTCGTTTGTGTATTCCGATTTTGGCTGAAAATAAGAGGAAGATCAAAGGTTTTATTCATGATGAATCATCTACCGGACAAACTGTTTATCTTGAGCCGGAAGAGGTGTTTCAATTGAACAATCAATTGAGAGACCTGGAGTTTGATAAACGAAGGGAAAAAATAAGAATTCTGATTGAATTAACTACTCAATTAAGACCGTATACTACTGTTCTAATATCTTATCACGGATTATTAAGTAAGCTCGATTTTGTTCGTGCAAAGGCTTTGTTTGCTATCGATATTGAGGCTGAGATGCCTGAACTTGATAATAATCCTTCTTTGAGTTTAAGAAATGCAAGACACCCACTTCTGTTTCTGAATCATAGAAAAGAAGGTCTGACCGTTGTGCCTTTATATGTAAATATTGATGAGAAACAGCGCATCGTTGTTGTTTCTGGACCTAATGCCGGTGGTAAATCAGTTTGTATGAAAACCATTGGTTTATTGCAAATTATGGTTCAGTCAGGTTTGCTTATACCTGCAGACCCTACTTCTAAGATGGGAGTGTTTAAATCGATTTTTGCAGATATTGGGGATGATCAGTCTATTGAGAGTGATCTTAGTACGTATAGTGCCCATCTTTCTAAGATGCGCTATTTTATAGAGAATTCAGGAGGGAAGACACTTGTCTTGATTGATGAGTTTGGTGCCGGGACTGATCCGCAATTCGGTGGACCGATTGCTGAAGCGGTATTGGAGAGCCTTAATAAAAAGAGAGCGCGAGGAGTAATAACTACCCACTATTCGAATTTAAAACTTTTTGCTAACTCTACCGAAGGTATTGAAAATGCATCGATGTTATTTGATAATGTAGTTATGAAACCCCGGTACATTCTTGAAATAGGGAAGCCGGGAAGTTCTTATGCCTTTGAAATAGCTCATAAAATTGGTCTTCCTGATGATGTTTTGAATAATGCAAAACAGAAAATTGGTGTTCAACAGAAGAAAGTTGATCTTCTGTTAGTAGATCTGGAGCGTGAAAAGAAAGAAGTTTTTGAAGCAAGACGGAATTTTCAAAAGAGAGAGAGTCAGCTTGCTAAGCTCGTTGAAGAGAACGAGTCTATGAAAACCTATCTTGAGGAGAATAAAAAAACGCTTTTGAAGCAGGCTAAATTGGAAGCACAAGAAGTGCTTCGGAATGCTAATAAGTTGGTTGAGAATACAATTTCTGAGATTAAGGAAGCCAATGCAGATAAGGATAAAACCAAGGAGCTTAGAAAAGTATTAAAGACTGAACTGGATAAGAACTTAGTGAAGGCTTCTAAACCTGTTAAGACTGAAAAAAATGAAGATTTTCAGGTGGGCGATTGGGTTAAGATAAGTGATACAGGAACGATTGCACAGATTATGGAAATAGCTAAAGATAACCTTATTTTGGCTATGGGAGACTTGCGTTCTGTGATAAAAAGAAACCGTGTTGAGAAAACTACCAGAAAGGATGTTCCTAAAGCTTTAAGGAAGTTGCACGGTACTGATATGACTGATAGTATTGCTAGCTTTAGTCCGGAGATCGATGTTCGAGGGATGAGGACGGAAGCTGCTATTTATGATATTGAAAGATATTTAGATAAAGCAATTATGATGAGCTTCCCTTCATTGAAGATTATTCATGGTAAAGGAAATGGTATTCTCCGTAAAATGATCAGGGATTATTTGCGAAAATACAAGGAGGTTGATAGGATGGAGGATGAACACGCTGATCGTGGCGGAGATGGAATCACTTATGTCTATTTTAGTTAATTCGATTCGACTTCTTATAATCCATCTTTGAAATAGTGATATCTTGAAAAAATATTATAACTTGTTTAAAATTAATTTCAATTAATAAAACAAATGATTAATAAAGTTGTAGAGGGTGCTGAAGAGGCCTTGTTGGGGCTTCAAAATGGTATGACTATAATGTTGGGAGGGTTTGGGCTTTGTGGTATTCCGGAGAATTGTATAGCTGCTATCGTTAAAAAGGGAATAAGCGATTTAACGTGTATATCTAATAATGCAGGAGTCGATGATTATGGAATTGGGTTGATGCTAAAGGGTCGTCAGGTAAAAAAGATGATTGCTTCCTATGTAGGTGAGAATGCAGAATTCGAACGTCAATTATTGAATGGTGAACTGGAAGTAGAATTAGTTCCACAGGGTACTTTAGCGACACGTTGTATGGCTGCAGGTTATGGAATGCCAGCTATTTTTACTCCTGCGGGTGTAGGGACGGAAGTTGCTGAAGGAAAAGAATCTCGTATATTTAATGGAAAGGAGTATCTAATGGAATTAGCTTTTGATGCTGATTTTGCAATTGTGAAAGCATGGAAAGGAGATACTGCAGGAAATTTAATTTTTCGTTTGACGGCCAGGAATTTTAATCCAATCATGGCCATGGCCGGTAAGATTACTGTTGCTGAGGTTGAAGAGTTGGTTCCTGCTGGTGAACTGGATCCGGATCAAATTCATACTCCTGGAATATTTGTTCATCGTATTTTTCAAGGCGAGAAATATGAGAAGCGAATAGAGCAAAGGACTTTTAGATAAAACAGGTTTTTAGAATGTTAGATAAAACGGGTATTGCAAAACGTATTGCAAAAGAGATAAGAGACGGTTATTATATAAATTTAGGTATTGGTATTCCGACTCTTGTTGCCAATTTTATTCCAGAAGGTATTAATGTAGTTCTTCAATCTGAGAATGGTTTATTAGGAATTGGGCCTTTTCCGGTTAAAGGTAATGAGGATCCTGATTTAATTAATGCAGGAAAACAAACGATAACTACTATGACAGGATCAGTAGCTTTTGATTCTGCAGTAAGTTTTGGGATGATTCGTAGTCAAAAAGTTGATTTAACTATTCTGGGTGCAATGGAAGTTTCGGAATATGGAGATATAGCGAGTTGGAAAATTCCTGGTAAAATGGTTAAAGGAATGGGAGGAGCTATGGATTTAGTAGCATCAGCTAAAAATATTATTGTAGCTATGCAGCATGTAAATAAAGATGGTCAGAGTAAGTTGCTATCGAAGTGTTCTTTGCCTTTGACTGGGAGCAAATGTATAAGTAAAGTGGTGACGGAAATGGGGGTGTTTGAGATAGACAAGGAGCAGGGTGGATTTATATTGATTGAAAGAGCTCCTGGCGTCAGTGTTGATGTAATCCGTAATGCTACTCTTGGTAAATTAATAGTAATTGGTGAGATTCCTGAGATGTGTTTTTAAAAGAAAGCTTGCCTTAAATAAGTAGAAATTTCTTTACTGATAATATCAATGTCTTCTTCATTCTCAATATTGTTATCTATAACTTGATTGCAACTTTCTTTGAAGGGTAGTAGGTATTTATGATACGCCGGAATAACATGATTATTCCATTTATATAAGACTTCTTCTTCGTTATATCCTCTTTCTATAAAATCTCTTTTTAGTCTTCTTTTTAAGGCTGTCTTTTCATCAGTGTACATAAATATGCGATGATCTATCAATGTATTGATTTCGTTGTAATGAAAAATAAACAGACCTTCTATTATAAGTATAGGGGCGGGTTTGATTTCCAGAGTTTTTGACTTAAGTAGCGGATTGTTGAAAGTATATTCTTCTTTTGTAACCGTTCTTCCTTCTATCAGTGATTTAATATCGTTATAAAAAGAATCTTTATTGAATGCAGACGGTAGATCGAAGTTATAAAGTTTGTTTTCTTCTTTCGTCTTGGTATTTGCCGGGATATAATAGTTATCTAAAGATATAAAAGACGCTTCACCTGGGTTAAAGTGTTTAAGAAAGCAGTTCAGAAAATAGGTTTTCCCAGAACCACTGTTTCCAGCAATACCGATTATATATGGTTTCTGATTAAATCTTTCTGTCATTTTAATTGACTGGTACACCGTAACTGATATCTATTAAGAAGCGTTTGTCTAATATTCCTAATAAATCTGCAGTTGATTTTGATATAACTATTACTGCATCACGCGTGTTGTTGTTATCTGTGTACTTACCTACGATTTTTGCAAAGGTTGTTTTATGTGTCATAGGATTGGTTATTTTAACCACTGTGCCAACGGGAGCAGTTTTATGAAGTGCCAGCATATTCCCTTCATTGGCGTTTAATCCATCCATCCAGACACCTATTCCTTTTTCATCAACTTGCCTTAATCCGTAACGATTCGATGGCAGAGGAAGGGACATTGATGGTTCTTCAATGATTTCCGTTTCATTAATATCTTCTGGTTCATCAGCTATTTCAGTGATCGACTCTCCTTGGGGAATATTGATTGTTTGACCTGCTTTGATATCCTGTTCGTTCTTTAACTTATTTTCTTTTACGATTTCAGCAATCGAAACTTGGAATCTTTTTGAAATAGTATATAAGGTTTCTCCTGCTCCTACTTTATATTGGATGTTCTGATCTTGAGTGTCTGGTTCAGGGTTTTGGCTGGAAGAAGTAGCAGATGTAGTGATAAAAGCACGGTTAGTCGGTATCTTGATCAGATCGCCAATTTTGAGTGACTTATTATTGTTGAATGCTATGATGTCTTTGGGTTGAACCTGATATTGTCGGGAAAGAGAATAATAGCTCTCCTTGGCTATTACACGATGCAATATAACTTGTTTTCCATTATTATTTTCTACACCTATTGAATCAATGGCAGCAGAGGAAGCATATGAAGCTTTTGCAAGTATTAAGAATAAAACCAATATAAACCCTTTACTTATATACTTAATATTCATGTTAATTGTGTGTTGTGAATTAGATGGATCTAATTGCTATTAAGAACGTCTTATATAATTGTTTTTGTATTTAGTTTCTTCAAATAATTATTAAGAATTTGCAGTGTTCCTGTTTCTGTTTAAAAGAAATGGTTTATGTTGTGGTTATAACGCACGATTTAGTGTATATTTATAATCACAATATTTATTATAATGGGCAAAATTAATAATTAAAACTATACTTTATGGATTCTCAAACACTAAAAAGGTTTTGTTCATTACTCATAGGTGTGGTTTCTTTGATATGCATTTTTACAGGGAACAGTATAGCGCAAGAAAAGCCAACGTCAGTTTATCGGTTTTCTATTCGTGAAGAGATTAATGCATCTGCATGGAGAACTACTCAGCAAGCTTATTTAAAGGCAGAGACTGCGAATGTGGATGCTATCCTCATAGAGATGAACACTTTTGGAGGCTTGGTTAACTTTGCAGATTCAATTCGGAGTAAGATATTAGATTCTCCAATAAAAACCATTGTTTATATAAATCATAATGCAGCATCTGCAGGAGCTTTGATTTCCTTAGCTAGCGATAAGATATATATGGCAAAAGGATCGAGTATAGGGGCGGCTAGCGTGGTTGATGGACAAGGGGAGGTTATGCCTGAGAAATATCAATCTTATATGCGGGCTTTGATGCGCGCAACAGCCGAGGCTACTAACCGAGACCCAAAGATAGCAGAAGCATTTGTAGACCCGGATATTGATGTACCAGAATTGAAAGAAAAAGGCAAATTACTTAGTCTTACTTCTGGAGAAGCTCTTAAAGCGGGCATTGCTGATGGAGAGGTGAGTAGTATAAATGAAATATTAGAGCATGAAGGTCTAGAAAATGCTGTTTTAATAGATCATCAAATTACGTGGGTTGATTCGGTTATTGGTTTTTTAACTAATCCAGCAGTTCAGGGGTTTTTGATAGTTTTAATTATGGGAGGGATTTATTTTGAGATTTCTTCTCCTGGAATTGGACTTCCATTTATCGTTGCATTAGTTTCTGGTTTACTTTATTTCACTCCATTATATATTGAAGGATTTGCTGCTAATTGGGAGATATTGTTATTTATTGTTGGAGTGATATTGTTAGCTTTAGAAATATTTGTCATACCTGGGTTTGGAATTGCAGGCATTGCGGGGATTGCGTTTATCATTTGTAGCTTTGCTTTTAGTATGGTGCCAAATGATGCTTTTGATTTTTCATTAACTGAACCAAACTTATTATTTAGATCATTTATGTTGGTAGTTATTTCGATTGTTGGAGCTATTGTCTTATCTGTTATTTTCGGCAGGAGCATTTTAAAAACCAGGGCATTTAAAAGGTTGGTTTTACAGGATGAACAGAATTCCTCAAAAGGATATGTTTCTTCGGTAGTAGATTTTTCATTAATTGATAAGGATGGTGTGGCACGGACGGATTTACGCCCGTCTGGTAAGGTTGAGATAGACGGGAAATGGTATGATGCAGTAGCTTTAGGCGGATATATAGCTAAAGGAACAATGGTAAAGGTAGAAAAACATGAAAATTATAATTTATTTGTCCGACAAAAGTTTGAAGTACCCAGCTAATCTTTTGCCTTAATTTGTTAACAATTAACCAGTTGTTATCGGGTGGTAATTTTCAATCAAAATTTTTATCAATAAATTGAAAAATTGTTAGAATTTAATGATTTATTTTTTCTTTCTTTGTGGCCTGAAAAGAGGGGAAAGGGTAATAAGAAAGAAAATTTAGTTTTATTTTTCTTTTGATATATTACAACTTTGTATATCTTTGCAGTCCCTAAAGGAAAAGGTCTATTATAGTCGCTTAATAAATCTTTTAGGTTGAAATCGCCTCCTTAGCTCAGCTGGTAGAGCAACTGACTTGTAATCAGTAGGTCGCTGGTTCGATCCCGGCAGGGGGCTCACGTTAAGAAGCCATAGGGCTTTTTTGAAATTAGGTGTTGGGGGGGTTCCAGAGCGGTCAAATGGGACGGACTGTAAATCCGTTACTTCGGTTTCGAAGGTTCGAATCCTTCTCCCCCCACAATGAAATTGAGACTACGTTGGGTCTTATTCGATCCCTTAAATGTTTGGGGTTGTCGAATTAAAATAAAACTAAACAAGCGGAAGTAGCTCAGTTGGTAGAGCGATAGCCTTCCAAGCTATAGGTCGCGAGTTCGAACCTCGTCTTCCGCTCTTGAAAGTTAAAAAGTTAATTCCTTGATAATGAGGTCTTAACTTTTTAGTGTTTCAAACAAGCCGATGTAGCTCAGTGGTAGAGCACTTCCTTGGTAAGGAAGAGGTCATGGGTTCAAATCCCATCATTGGCTCGTAAGCGTAAATAATGAAATCAAAATAAAAAATTAACTTATCTACTAATTCGCATACAACATGGCAAAAGAGAAATTTGACCGCAGTAAACCACACTTAAACATTGGTACAATTGGTCACGTTGACCACGGTAAAACTACTACAACAGCAGCTATTACTAAAGTTCTAGCTGATGCTGGTTATTCGGAAGCACGTTCATTTGATTCAATTGACTCTGCTCCGGAAGAAAAAGAACGTGGTATTACTATTAATACATCACACGTTGAATATTCAACTCAATCACGCCACTACGCGCACGTTGACTGTCCTGGACACGCTGACTATGTAAAAAACATGGTTACTGGAGCTGCTCAGATGGACGGTGCAATTATAGTTGTTGCAGCTACTGACGGACCTATGCCTCAAACTCGTGAGCATATCTTGTTAGCTCGTCAGGTTGGTGTACCTGCATTGGTTGTTTTTATGAATAAGACTGACTTAGTTGATGACCCTGAGTTATTAGACTTAGTTGAAATGGAAATTCGTGAATTATTATCTTTCTACGAATATCCTGGAGATGATGTTCCTGTAATTCGTGGATCTGCATTAGGTGCTTTGAACGGAGAGCCTCAGTGGGTTGAGAAAATGTTAGAATTGATGCAAGCGGTGGATGATTTCATCCCAGTTCCTGCACGTTTAACTGATCTTCCTTTCTTAATGCCGGTAGAAGATGTATTCTCGATCACTGGTCGTGGTACTGTAGCTACAGGTCGTATTGAAAGAGGTATTATCAACTCTGGTGAAACTGTTGATATCTTAGGTATGGGTGCTGAAAACTTAAAATCTGTAGTAACAGGTGTTGAGATGTTCCGTAAGATATTGGATAGAGGTGAAGCTGGAGATAACGTAGGTTTATTGTTACGTGGTATTGAAAAAACTGATATCCGTCGTGGTATGGTTATTTGTAAACCAGGTTCAGTAACTCCTCATACTGATTTCAAAGCTGAAGTTTACGTATTGTCAAAAGCAGAAGGTGGACGTCACACTCCATTCTTTAACAAATACCGTCCTCAGTTTTATTTCCGTACAACAGATGTAACTGGAGAAATTACCTTGGAAGAAGGTGTTGAAATGGTTATGCCTGGTGATAACGTTACAATTAATGTTAAATTAATTAACGCTATTGCAATGGAAAAAGGACTTCGTTTCGCTATCCGTGAAGGTGGTAGAACTGTAGGTGCTGGACAAGTAACAGACATTACAGCTTAAGATTAATCTGTAAAACATTAATAACAATAAAGTACCCGTCTTTTGGAAGGGTACTTTATTATAAGTTACTACGGGCATAGTTCAATGGTAGAATAGAGGTCTCCAAAACCTTTGATCAGGGTTCGAATCCTTGTGCCCGTGCAAAATGTATATATTTTATGGCTAGTGTACTTGAGTTTTTTAAAGAATCGTATAACGAGATGATCCATAAGGTTACTTGGCCTACTTGGGGAGAATTGCAAAATTCTGCTGTGGTAGTACTGATTGCTTCGTTAATTATAGCATTGATTATTTTAGCAATGGATGAGTCTTCAAGTTCTATTTTGAAATTGTTTTATCAGTCAGTAGGCTAGAAATTAAACTAATGGCAGATCAAAAACTAAAGTGGTATGTAGTACGTGCCGTAAGTGGTAAAGAAAAAAAGGTAAAGCAATATATCGAAGCTGAGATTAATCGCTTGGGTATAACTCATTTGGTTCCACAGGTATTAATACCGATGGAAAAGTATTATCAAATGAGAGATGGAAAGAAAATTGCTAAAGAACGAAACTTTTATCCCGGTTATGTGTTAATTGAAGTTGCACTTGATAGTGAAATTGAACACCTTATCAAAGGAATTAACAGTGTAATTGGATTCTTGGGCGATAAAGAAGGTAATGCAATTCCTCTTCGTTCAGCAGAAGTAAATCGTATATTAGGGAAGGTTGATGAAATGTCTGAACAGGCTGAAGTTATCAATGTCCCTTACTTTGTAGGTGAATCAGTAAAAGTTGTTGATGGTCCATTCAACGGTTTTACCGGTGAGATTGAAGAGGTAAACGAAGATAAGAAGAAACTTAAGGTTATGGTTAAAGTCTTCGGTAGAAAAACACCTCTTGAATTGAATTACATGCAGGTAGAAAAAGAGTAAAATAGAGTACAAGTAAATGTTACGTTATATGCTTCCAACTTACTAACAAACATTTAGTAATTAAATTAAAATCAAAAATGGCAAAACAAGTCAGTGCTTTAGTAAAATTGCAAGTGAAGGGTGGTGCTGCCAACCCGTCGCCTCCAGTTGGACCTGCATTAGGTGCAAAAGGGGTGAACATTATGGAATTTTGCAAACAGTTTAATGCACGTACCCAGGATAAACCTGGTAAAGTATTACCTGTTGTCATCACTGTTTACGCCGATAAATCCTTTGATTTTATCATTAAAACTCCTCCTGTTGCGATTCAATTAATTGAAGCAACTGGATTAAAAGGAGGCTCTGGTGAGCCTAACCGTAAAAAGGTAGGCTCTGTTTCTTGGGAACAAGTAGAAACCATTGCAAAGGATAAGATGACCGATTTAAATGCGTTTACTGTTGATTCAGCCATGAAAATGGTTGCTGGTACAGCACGTAGTATGGGTATCACCGTAAGTGGCGATGCACCCTGGAACAATTAATTAAACAGAAATCAATTTAAAAAGTGGCTAGATTAACAAAAAATCAAAAAACGGCACTTACCAAAATTGAAGCTGGTAAAGTATATTCGTTACAAGAAGCTTCGGCTTTAGTAAAAGATATTACCACTACTAAGTTTGATGCTTCCGTAGACATTGACGTTCGTTTGGGCGTTGATCCACGTAAAGCAAATCAAATGGTACGTGGTATTTCAACTTTGCCTCATGGAACTGGTAAAACCGTACGTGTTTTAGTACTTTGTACTCCTGATAAGGAAGAAGAAGCTAAAGCCGCCGGTGCAGACTATGTTGGCTTAGATGAGTACATCAGCAAGATTGAAGGAGGATGGACAGACGTTGATATCATTATTACAATGCCTAGTGTTATGGCAAAAGTAGGGAAATTAGGCCGTATTTTAGGTCCCCGTAACTTAATGCCAAACCCTAAATCAGGTACAGTTACCCAAGAAGTTGGAAAAGCTGTAACGGATGTAAAAGGCGGTAAGATTGACTTCAAAGTTGATAAAACCGGAATCATTCACGCTTCAATAGGTAAGGTGTCTTTCCCTGCAGATAAAATTTATGAAAATGCGTTAGAAATTCTTCAAACCATTTCTAAATTAAAACCTTCTGCAGCTAAAGGAACTTACTTTAAAAGTATACATGTCTCATCAACAATGAGTCCAAGTATACAAGTTGAAACTAAATCAGTAGCAGGAATTTAATCATGAGAAAAGAAGAAAAACAAGAAATTGTAGAAGCTTTAGTAGATCAGATTAAAACCAGTGGTAATTTTTATATTACCGATACTGCTGATTTAACTGTAGTAAAAGTATCTGACATTCGTCGCAAATGTTTCGAAAGTGGTATCTCTATGCAAGTAGCTAAGAATACTTTGATTCGGAAAGCAATGGAATTAGCGGGCGTTGATGCAGGAGAGTTTGATGATGTTTTAAAAGGATCATCTACTCTATTGTTTTCTACAATCGGTAATGCACCAGCTAAATTAATAAAAGATCTTAGAAAGACTGGTCCTAAACCTGTTTTAAAAGGAGCTTATATTGATAGCTCAGTGTTTATTGGTGACGATAAGATAGATTTATTAGCGAGCTTGAAATCGAAAGAAGAGCTTGTTGGTGAAATCATTGGCTTACTACAGTCTCCTGCTAAAAATGTTGTTTCTGCTTTGCAATCAGGCGGAAATAAGCTTGCAGGAATTGTTAAGACTTTACAAGAAAGAGAAGGTTAACGAACACCTTTAAAGTTCGAGAGATATTATTATTATAAAGCACATTAAAAAATTTAAATAAAATGGCAGATTTAAAATCGTTTGCTGAACAATTGGTAAACTTAACGGTAAAAGAAGTTAACGAGTTAGCTCAAATCTTAAAAGACGAATATGGTATTGAGCCTGCTGCTGCTGCAGTAGCAGTTGCTGGACCTGCAGCTGGTGGTGGTGACGCTGGTGCTGCTGAAGAAAAAACATCTTTTGATGTTATCTTGCAAGAAGCTGGTGGTTCAAAATTAGCAGTTGTTAAATTAGTAAAAGACTTAACTGGTCTTGGACTTAAAGAAGCAAAAGAATTAGTTGATGGTGCACCTAAACCAGTAAAAGAAGGTGTTGCAAAAGACGAGGCTGAAGCTTTGAAAAAACAACTAGAAGAAGCAGGAGCTACTGTTGAGATTAAATAGTTCTCTAATATAGTACTTATGGCATTAGACTCCGGTAATTTTCCGGGGTCTATTGCTGTTTGGAGAAAAAAGTAATATTACTTGTTTTGACTATGCAAGTTTCCTTTTAGGATAAAAAATATAGTCTAACGCGCAGTTTATTTAAACTAAATTCTTATTCCCTTGGCAAATAAAGATATTCGTAACGAAAGAGTAAATTTTGCTACCAGCAAAAAGGTTATTGACTACCCTGATTTTCTGGATGTGCAACTTCAGTCTTTTATGGAGTTTTTTCAACTAGAAACCACTTCTGATAACCGCCACCAGGAAGGGCTTTTCAAAGTGTTTTCTGAAAACTTCCCAATTTCTGATTCAAGAAATATATTTGTTCTTGAATTTCTAGATTATTTTATTGATCCGCCACGTTATGATATTCAGGAATGTATTGAGCGTGGCTTAACTTATAGTGTTCCACTAAAAGCAAAGCTTCGTTTATCTTGTAATGATGAAGAACACGAAGATTTTGAAACAATTGTTCAAGATGTTTATTTAGGAACTATTCCTTATATGACGCCGAAAGGAACATTTGTTATCAATGGTGCAGAACGTGTTATAGTTTCCCAGCTTCATCGATCGCCAGGTGTATTTTTTGGTCAAAGTCGTCATACAAACGGCACAAAATTATATTCTGCCCGTGTTATTCCTTTCAAAGGTTCATGGATTGAATTTGCAACGGACGTTAATAACGTGATGTATGCATATATTGATCGTAAAAAGAAATTCCCTGTTACTACTTTGCTTCGTGCAATTGGTTATGATTCAGATAAAGATATTCTTGAATTATTCGAATTAGCTGATGAAGTAAAAGTAAGTAAATCAGGTCTTAAAAAATTATTAGGAAGAAAATTAGCTGCTCGGGTTCTGAAGAAATGGGTAGAAGATTTTGTAGATGAGGATACAGGTGAAGTTGTATCTATTGATCGTAATGAGATTATTCTAGAACGTGAAACGATACTAGAAGAAGATCATATTGATATGATTATTGATTCAGGTACTAAGACCATCATTTTATCGAAAGATGATGCGGCTAGTAATGCTGATTATTCAATCATATATAATACTCTACAAAAGGATACCTCTAACTCAGAGAAAGAAGCAGTAGAACATATATATCGTCAATTGCGTAATGCAGAACCACCTGATGAAGAAACAGCTCGTGGGATTATTGATCGTTTATTTTTCTCAGATAAACGTTATGATTTAGGTGATGTTGGTCGTTATAGAATTAACAGAAAGCTGAAGCTTGATACTCCTGATGAAACGAAGGTTCTTACGAAACAGGATATCATTGCAATTGTGAAATATCTGATTAACCTTATTAATTCAAAAGCTGAGGTTGATGATATTGACCATTTATCAAATCGTAGAGTACGTACCGTTGGTGAACAATTATACGCACAATTTGGTGTAGGTTTATCAAGAATGGCTCGTACCATACGTGAGCGTATGAATATTCGCGACAATGAAGTATTTACTCCAACAGATTTAATTAATGCACGTACTTTATCGTCTGTGATTAATTCTTTCTTTGGTACAAATCAGTTGTCTCAATTTATGGATCAGACCAACCCATTGGCTGAAATTACCCATAAACGAAGACTTTCTGCCTTAGGACCTGGTGGACTTTCACGTGAAAGAGCAGGATTTGAGGTACGTGACGTTCATTATACACACTACGGACGTTTATGTACTATTGAAACTCCTGAGGGGCCGAATATTGGTTTGATATCATCTCTTTGTGTACATGCGAAAATTAATAATCTAGGTTTTATTGAAACACCATACCGTAAAGTAGTAGACGGAAGAGTGGTTGTTGAAGAGCCTGTTATTTATCTTTCTGCAGAAGATGAAGATGGTAAAACCATCGCTCAGGCGAATGCTGAATATGATGAAAAGGGTAATTTTATTACACCTCGTGTAAAAGCTCGTTATGAAGGAGATTTTCCTATCATTGAACCAGAGCGGTTAGATTTAATGGATATTGCTCCGAATCAAATTACATCAATTGCTGCCTCATTGATTCCTTTCTTGGAACATGATGATGCTAACCGTGCATTGATGGGTTCGAATATGCAACGTCAAGCTGTTCCTTTGTTGCGCCCAGAGGCTCCAATCGTTGGAACTGGCCTGGAGGGTAGAGTTGCAAAAGATTCTCGTACGCTTATAAATGCAGAAGGCGAAGGTGTGGTTGAGTATGTAGATGCTAATGAGATTAAGATTCGTTATAACAGATCAGATGATCAAAAGCTAGTTTCTTTTGATGATGATGTTAAAACATACAGACTAATTAAATTTAAGAAAACCAACCAAAGTACTTGTATTAACTTGAAGCCGATTGTTAGAAAAGGCGAAAAGGTTACAAAAGGACAGGTTCTTTGTGAAGGATATGCTACTCAGAACGGTGAATTAGCTTTAGGACGTAATTTGAAAGTTGCATTCATGCCTTGGCAAGGATATAACTTTGAGGATGCGATTGTAATTTCTGAACGTGTGGTAAGTCAGGATATCTTTACTTCCCTTCATATTGATCAATTCGAACTTGAGGTTCGTGATACAAAACGTGGAGAAGAGGAGTTAACACCAGATATTCCTAACGTTTCTGAAGAGGCAACTAAAGACTTGGATGAGAATGGAATTATTCGTGTGGGAGCAGAAGTAAAGGATGGAGATATTTTAATTGGAAAAATTACTCCAAAAGGAGAATCAGATCCTTCACCGGAAGAAAAGCTTTTACGTGCAATATTTGGTGATAAAGCGGGTGATGTTAAAGATGCATCTTTAAAAACACCTCCTTCGATTCAAGGAGTCGTTATTGATACCAAATTATTCTCTCGTTCTAAGAAAACTACGAAAGCAGAAGAGAAAGCAGCATTAGAAGAGCTTGATAATCGTTTTAATAAAGCGGTTAAAGCTCTGAAAGAAAGATTAGTTGATAAACTCTTTAACATTGTAAATGGTAAAACCTCTCAGGGTATTTACAATGTATACAAAGAGCTGTTGTTTGCCAAAGGAGCTAAGTTTACTCAAAAGATCCTTGCTGATTTAGAGTATGCGAATATTAACCCTACTAAATGGACTACAGACGATGATAAAAATGAGTTAATCAAACAAACATTGCATTTCTATAATATCAAACTTAATGAAGAGCTAGGTGCTTATAAGCGTGATAAATTTGCAATTAGTGTTGGTGATGAGCTTCCGTCAGGCATTGTTCAAATGGCGAAAGTTTATATCGCTAAAAAGCGTAAGCTTAAAGTGGGTGATAAGATGGCCGGACGACATGGTAATAAAGGTATTGTTGCACGTATTGTACGTGACGAGGATATGCCGTTCTTGGAAGATGGAACACCGGTTGATATTGTTTTGAATCCACTGGGTGTGCCTTCACGGATGAACCTTGGTCAGATCTATGAAACTGTTTTGGGTTGGGCTGGTCAAAAATTGGGAGTAAATTTTGCAACTCCTATTTTCGATGGTGCTTCAACTGAAGAGGTAGAAGAATGGATTGACAAGGCGAAACTTCCTTCTTCTGGTAGAACGTATCTTTACGATGGTCTAACAGGTGATCGTTTTGATCAACCAACTACAGTTGGTGTGATTTATATGTTGAAACTTGGTCACATGGTAGACGATAAAATGCACGCACGTTCTATTGGGCCATACTCACTTATTACGCAACAACCTTTAGGTGGTAAAGCGCAGTTCGGGGGTCAAAGATTTGGAGAGATGGAGGTGTGGGCACTTGAAGCATTTGGTGCGGCCAATATTTTACAAGAAATTTTAACCGTGAAATCAGATGATGTTGTAGGAAGGGCTAAAACTTACGAAGCAATCGTAAAAGGCGACAACTTACCAACTCCATCGGTTCCCGAATCATTCAATGTATTAGTACATGAATTAAGAGGTTTAGGTTTAGATATCACATTAGATTAGTACCGTTAAAAAAGAGCTATGTCTTACAAAAAAGATAGTAAAATTAAAAGTAATTTCACTTCGATAACCATTAGTTTATCATCACCAGAGGTGATTTTAGAACGATCAAGTGGTGAAGTTTTGAAGCCCGAAACGATCAATTATCGGACTTATAAACCAGAACGTGATGGCTTATTCTGCGAACGGATCTTCGGTCCGGTTAAAGATTATGAGTGTCACTGTGGAAAATATAAACGTATTCGTTATAAAGGAATCGTTTGTGATCGTTGTGGGGTAGAGGTTACAGAGAAAAAAGTTCGTCGCGAACGCATGGGACATATCAACTTGGTTGTTCCTGTTGCTCATATTTGGTATTTCCGTTCTTTACCTAATAAAATTGGTTATTTATTAGGCCTTCCTACCAAGAAGCTTGATATGATTATTTACTACGAACGTTATGTAGTAATTCAAGCTGGTGTTAAAGAAGAGGATGGAATTAACTACATGGATTTCCTTACTGAAGAAGAATATCTTGATATTTTAGATACGCTTCCTAAGGAAAATCAATATTTAGATGATAAAGATCCTCAGAAGTTTGTAGCAAAAATGGGAGCAGAAGCTCTTGAGGAATTGCTTAAACGTTTGGATCTTGATCAACTTTCATATAATCTTCGTCACCAAGCTGCAAATGAAACTTCTCAACAACGGAAAACTGAAGCGTTAAAACGTTTACAGGTTGTAGAGGCGTTCCGCGGTTCTAGAGATCGTATTGAAAATCGCCCGGAATGGATGATTGTAAAGATTGTTCCTATTATTCCACCAGAACTTCGTCCGTTGGTACCTTTGGATGGAGGGCGTTTCGCTACATCTGATTTAAATGATTTATACCGTCGTGTTATTATTCGTAATAATCGTTTGAAGAGACTATTGGAGATTAAAGCTCCTGAAGTTATTCTACGGAATGAGAAACGAATGTTGCAAGAAGCAGTAGATTCCTTATTTGATAACTCTCGCAAGGTTAATGCTGTTAAAACAGAAGGTAATCGTGCTTTAAAATCACTATCAGATATCCTAAAAGGAAAGCAAGGTCGTTTCCGTCAAAACTTATTGGGTAAACGTGTTGATTATTCAGCTCGTTCAGTAATTGTTGTTGGACCGAACTTGAAACTGCATGAATGTGGTTTACCTAAAGATATGGCAGCAGAGCTTTATAAACCGTTTATCATTCGTAAGATGATTGAACGGGGTATCGTGAAAACTGTTAAATCTGCTAAAAAGATCGTTGATCGTAAAGATCCGGTGGTTTGGGATATCCTTGAGAACGTTTTGAAAGGACACCCTGTGCTACTGAATAGAGCACCTACGCTTCACAGACTTGGTATACAGGCATTTCAACCTAAATTAGTTGAAGGAAAAGCAATCCAGTTACACCCTTTGGTTTGTACTTCTTTTAACGCGGATTTTGACGGTGACCAAATGGCTGTGCATTTACCTTTAGGAAATGCTGCCATACTTGAAGCTCAGATATTAATGTTGGCTTCACATAATATTTTAAACCCTGCAAACGGTACTCCTATTACAGTTCCTTCTCAGGATATGGTTTTAGGTTTATACTACATTACAAAGGGTAGAAAATCAGACGAGTCTCGTATAGTTAAGGGACAAGGGATGACTTTCTATTCTGCAGAGGAAGTAATGATTGCATATAATGAACGTAGAGTTGATTTACATGCATTCATTAAAGTAAAAGCGAATATTAAGAATGAAGATGATGTAATCGAGAATAGAATCATTGAAACAACAGTAGGACGTGTTTTATTTAATGAAAAGGTTCCTGTTGAATTAGGATATATTAATGAACTATTAACTAAGAAATCACTTCGTGATATCATTGGTAAAGTTGTTAAAATATCAGGTATGGCACGTGCTGCTGATTTCTTAGATGATATCAAGCAACTTGGTTTCCAAATGGCATTCCGAGGTGGTCTATCTTTCAATCTTCAAGATTTAAATATTCCTGATGCTAAGGCTGAATTAATAGATTTAGCTACTAAAGAGGTTGATGAAGTAATGAATAACTATAATATGGGTTTCATTACAAACAACGAGCGTTATAACCAAATCATTGATATTTGGACACGTATCAACAACCGTCTTACATCTTCTGTAATGAAGATTCTATCGGAAGATAACCAAGGTTTCAACTCTGTTTACATGATGTTGGACTCTGGAGCACGTGGTTCTAAGGAACAAATTCGTCAGCTATGCGGAATGCGTGGTTTGATGGCTAAGCCTCAGAAATCAGGTGCATCTGGTGGAGAAATTATCGAAAACCCTATTCTTTCTAACTTTAAAGAAGGATTATCAGTATTAGAGTATTTCATATCTACTCACGGTGCTCGTAAAGGTTTAGCGGATACTGCCTTAAAAACAGCTGATGCTGGTTACTTGACTCGTCGTTTACATGATGTTGCTCAGGATATGATCGTTACTGAGGAAGATTGCGGAACTTTAAGAGGAATCTATACTACTGCGTTAAAAGATAACGAAGATATCGTTGAACCTTTATACGATCGTATATTAGGAAGAACTGCTCTTCATGATGTTTATGATCCTGCGACAAACGAATTATTAGTTAAGGCAGATCAGGATATTAATGAAGAAGTAGCATATAAAATTGAACGTTCATCTGTTGAAGGTTTAGAAATACGTTCAGTTCTTACTTGCGAAAGTAAGAGAGGTGTATGTGGACTTTGTTATGGAAGAAACTTGGCAAGCGGTAAACCGGTTAAGATGGGAGAAGCTGTCGGTGTAATTGCTGCTCAGTCAATTGGAGAGCCAGGAACACAGCTTACTTTACGTACATTCCACGTTGGGGGAACTGCATCTAATATTGCAGCAGAATCTCAAATTGTAGCTAAATTTAATGGACGTATTGAATTTGAAAACGTTCGTTTTGTAGACCGTGAGAATAGTGCACAAGAGAAACAGCACGTTGTTTTAGGACGTTCAGGTGAATTCCGAATTGTAGATACAGATACTAATAAGGTCGTTATGACGAATAATATACCTTACGGGGCATTTTTATTTGTTAACGATGGTGATATCTTGAAACGAGGAGATCTTATTTGTTCATGGGATCCTTACAATGCCGTAATTATATCAGAATTTGCCGGTAAGGTAGAATTTGATGCAATTATTGAAGGTGTAACGTTCCGTGAAGAATCAGATGATCAAACTGGTCACCGTGAAAAGGTAATTATTGAAACTCGTGATAAAACTAAAAATCCATCTATTAGAATTTTAGATAAGAACGGTGAAGTAATTCGTAACTATAACATCCCGGTTGGAGCTCACATTTCAATCAGTGATAAAGAGAATGCAAAGGTTGGAGCAATTATTGCTAAGATTCCTCGTTCTACAGGTAAGACTCGAGATATTACAGGTGGTTTACCTCGTGTAACTGAACTGTTCGAGGCGAGAAACCCATCAAACCCAGCAGTTGTTACTGAAATTGACGGGGTTGTAACGCTTGGAGGAGTAAAACGTGCCAATCGCGAAATTTCTATCGAATCCAGAGATGGTCAGATTAAGAAATATCTTGTTCCTTTATCAAAACATATTCTGGTACAGGATAATGACTTTGTGAAAGCTGGTATGCCGTTATCGGATGGTTCAATTTCTCCTGCTAATATTCTGAAGATTAAAGGACCAGCAGCTGTTCAAGAATACTTAGTTAATGGTATTCAAGAAGTTTACCGTCTTCAAGGTGTAAAAATTAATGATAAGCACTTTGAAACGATTGTACATCAAATGATGCAAAAGGTTCATATCGAGGATCCGGGAGATTCAATTTTCTTAGAAAAAGATAATGTTAGTAAGTGGGATTTCATCGAAGAAACTAACGATATGTTCGATAAGAAAGTTGTGGTTGATCCAGGAGATTCAAACGAATTAAAAGCTGGACAGATTGTTTCATCACGTAAATTGCGTGAAGAGAATTCGAGCTTGAAGCGTCGTGATTTGAAGTTGGTGGAAGTACGTGATGCAATTTCGGCAACATCTAGCCCTATATTACAAGGTATAACGCGTGCATCTTTAGGAACCAAATCGTTTATTTCTGCTGCTTCCTTCCAGGAAACTACAAAAGTATTAAATGAAGCGGCTATCCACGCTAAGCAAGATAACTTGTTAGGATTGAAAGAAAACGTAATTGTTGGACACTTAATTCCTTCAGGTACCGGTCTTCGTAAGTACGATAGAATGATCGTTGGATCGAAAGAAGAGTTTGAAAAACTCATGGCATCGAAATTCGATTAATATTAATGATAGAACAATAAAAAAAGCCTGTTTAGAACTCTGAACAGGCTTTTTTTTTAATATATTTATTAAAAGATTTAATTTATGAATGAACAAGGAAAACAGCAAGAGATAAATATTGAACTTTCGGAAGAAGTTGCTGAAGGAACTTATTCTAATTTAGCTATTATCACTCATTCTAATACTGAATTTGTATTGGATTTTATAAGAGTAATGCCCGGTATACCAAAGGCCAAAGTAAAATCTAGAATTATTTTAACTCCTGAACATGCAAAGCGCTTAATGAATGCAATGAAAGATAATATTGATAAATTTGAAAGCATTCATGGTGAAATTAATACAAATGAAGGACAGGTATTCCCAATGAATTTTGGGGGACCACCTGCAGAAGCTTAAGTTATTTGATTTAGTATAAAACGTTCTGCCAGCTGTTCTTGTTATATAATATCCTTTCTAAATTAAACAGTTGTTTTACTTTAAATAAAGAATTGTTTTTGCTTAATTTAAGAATTCATGAAAAAGCTTATTCTACTATTGCTTCTGTTTTCACCAGCCTTATCATTCGCACAAGGCTTTCAGGTGAATTTACAAGGAGCTAAACAATCGGCTATGGCTGGTTCTGGTGCAGCACTTATCCTAGATGAGTCGACTATTTTTTTCAATCCTGGTGCGATGAGTTTCGTTCCGTATAATTCGGCGAGCTTGGGGATGAATGCGACTATGTTTAGACCATCGTTTACAGCTTCTGGTAGTGATAACACAGAAAATGTGAAGAAAAAGGTTGGTACGCCTTTCGCCGCTTATGCGCTTTTTGGTCCTGATCAAGCAAAATGGAAAATAGGATTAGGGGTTTATACGCCATTCGGTGGATTGACGGAATGGGACAAATCTTGGTCAGGTAAGTACACTTTGCTCGCAGTAGATTTAAAAGCTATTTATTTTCAACCGACATTTAGCTATCGTATTACAGATAACTTAGGAATTGGTGTTGGCCTTATTTACAACTACGGAGATGTTGATTTGAAACAAGCAATACCTCTTGGTTTTAGTGATGGGAGCGATGCGAATGCTCATTTGACTGGTACAGGTAAGGGGTATGGATGGAATGCAGGTATATATTACAAAACGCAAAATGGCGTGTCCTTAGCCCTGGTTCATCATTCAAAAGTAGTGACGAAGTTGAGGGATGGAGATGCTGTATTTAACGTTCCTGATGCTTTCAAGCAATTTTTCCCTGAAGGAAATACATTTGATTCAGAAATACCTTTGCCTTCTACAACTACACTGGGAATTGGCATTCCGGTTAATGAGAAGACTTCAATAGCAATTGATGGTAGCTTTGTTAATTGGAAAGTGTACAAGGAGTTTGTCTTTGATTTTTCAAAGAATACTCCCGCTCTAGAAGATAGCCGCTCTGAAAGAAATTATGGAAACGGAGGAGCCATAAGACTGGGTGTTCAGCATCAAGCAAGTGAAAAATTGACTTTAAGAGCAGGGTCTGCATACCTTTTTACACCGGTAAAAGATGGCTATGTAACTCCTGATTCACCAGATGGAAATACGCTAGTTTTAAGTGCAGGTGTAGGTTATGAAGTAAATAAAAGGTGGGAGATTAATGCCAACATGATGTATGGAACTGTTGAATCAAGAGAAGGCACCTTATTGGGTCCAACGGCAGAGGGTACGCTAGAACCTAGTATATCTGGTACTTATAAAATCCATGCTATCGCCCCTGGTCTTTCTATTGGGTATAAGTGGTAGGTTAACCTAACTTGTTTTTGATTTTATGTAGTCAGAAATAGATTTGAAATCATTAGGTTCAAACCAACGTGTGTCTAAATCTTTTTTAAACCAAGTTAGTTGCCGTTTTGCGTATCTTCTTGTGTTTTGTTTTATTTTTTCAATGGCTTCATCTAAGTTGTATTTGTTATCTAAATAATCAAAGATTTCAGTGTAGCCAACAGATAATAGAGGGGCTTTATTACGATAGTTATAAAGTCCTTTTACTTCTTCAATCAACCCTTCTTCAATCATTAAATCTACACGGTGGTTAATCCTGTTATATAAATCTTCCCGATCTGTATTCAGACCAATATTTATTGTATTAAATTTACGCAATCCTGTTTCTTTTTTTCTCCATATTGAAAAAGGTATTTGAGTAGTTTCAAAAACCTCTAATGCCCTGATAATACGCTGAGGGTTATTGATATCAACTTCATTGTAATAGTCAATGTCAACCTTTCGCAAGAGCTCTTGTAAAGGAATAATTCCATCTTCCTGAAGTGTTTTAACTAGACCTTCACGAATTCCCGGAGCAGGTTTTGGCAGGTTATCTAATCCTTTGCAGACCGCATTAACGAACAGACCTGATCCTCCAACTAGTATTAATGTATCAGTTGTTTCAAATAGCTTATGGATGCAGTTTAAAGCATCACGCTCATAATCGCCGGCAGAGTAGTTGTCATGAATACTGTGTGAATTGATAAAATAATGAGTTACAGCCTGAAGTTCATCCAAACTGGGCTTAGCAGTTCCAATATTCATTTCTCTATAAAATTGCCGAGAGTCAGCAGAAATTATATCGGTGTTATATTCTTTCGCTAATTTAATGGATAAGGCAGTTTTGCCTATGCCGGTAGGGCCGACAATGCAAATAAGCTTTTTTGATAAGTTAATCATTAAAAATCATCGTCACCGCCAGATGGATCTGTAAATTCATCTGTTTCAGACTCCTCATCATCCAGTAGGTCAACGTCTTCTTCTTCAGCATCGTATCCCATATCGTTTAAGAAGTCGAATTCACTTTTTGTATCCTCATCAGATCCAAGATGCGCTTCGTCAATACCTCCCATATTGTTGAATATCTTTGGAGCTTTCCCTACGCTTTTAAATACAAAAGGATATTGTTTACCTTCCTCCTCTGATAAAATCTTTATTAATTGAACGTGGAAGTCAAAAGGTCGTTCAAAATTATAGGTGTAGTAGAATTTTTGATGAGGATCATCTATATGTTGATTCAGACGAGTATTGTCCATTAATAAGACTCCTTTTCGGATTCTTGTTTCAGAAGGTAAATAGGTAAACTCTTCACCCTTTTTCCATTGATCGTTACTGATAAAAAAAGAGGAAGGATGCTCGGGATCGTAACCAACCGACTCTAATATAGCTCGGTGTAAATCAAGAAAAGAGTGTTTGGATAGCACTTCAATCTCACGAATTACTTCATCGTAATCTTCAAATGTAACCCTAAATCTATAAATTGCCATGATCAATGAAATTTTATGCGAAGATGTTTAAAATTAAATGATTTTATAAATTTTTTAAAAAATTTAGTTCTGTTTAGTACTCTTTGCCTCTAAACCCAACGACTTCGCTGTTTTAATCATAAACTCCGTTGCGTCTTTTTTGTTGTTGTTAATGTCTCCATCCAAAATAGCTTCGCGTATTGCATTTTTTATAATACCTACTTTTCTTCCCGGTTTAATATTAAAGAATTTCATGATATCTTCTCCATCAATAGGAGGTTGCCAGTTTCTTATCTGATCACGCTCTTCAACATCTTTAAGCTTTTGTTTAACTTGTTCAAAATTCTCACGATACTTTTTACGCTTATATTTGTTTTTCGTGGTTACATCGGCATGGCAAAGTATCATTAAGCTATCAATATCATCTCCGGCTTCAAAAAGTAGTCTTCTCACTGCTGAATCAGTAACAACATCCTGGGCTAAAACAATTGGGCGTAAATGAAGTAAAACCAGCTTTTGTACAAACTTCATCTTTTCATTTAGTGGAAGCTTTAATTCAGCAAAAAGTTTTGGAACCATTTTAGCTCCCCGATCCTCGTGTCCATGAAATGTCCATCCTTGAGTTTCGTCAAATCGTTTGGTCAATGGTTTCGCTATATCATGCATGATAGCGGCCCACCTTAACCATATATCCTCACTTTCTCTTGCAACATTATCCAATACTTCTAATGTATGGTAAAAGTTATCTTTATGGCTTTTTCCTTTAATAGTTTCTACTCCATAAAGATTAACCATAGCAGGGAAGATAATTTCTAGTAAGCCTGTATTAAATAAGTGTTCAAAGCCAACAGAGGGCTTATTTGAAGCTACAATCTTTTGTAATTCGTCTATGATTCTTTCTTGAGATACAATTTTAATACGCTCCTTGTTTGTTCTTATAGCATTTAATGCTTCTTCATCGATATCAAATTGAAGTTGAGAGGAAAAACGAATAGCTCGCATCATTCTTAACGGGTCGTCCGAAAAAGTTTCTACGGGGTTTAAAGGTGTACGAATTAAATTATGTCTGATATCTTCTATTCCATTAAACGGATCGAGAAGCTCACCGTAGTTTTCTTTATTTAAACTCAGAGCCATTGCATTGATGGTAAAATCGCGTCGCAGCTGATCATCTTTTAAGTTGCCATTCTCTACAATAGGTTTACGGGAGTCAGATCGATAAGACTCTTTTCTTGCACCCACGAACTCAATATCCATGTTGTCATAATGCAGCATCGCAGTTCCAAAATTCTTAAATACTGAAACTTTTAATTTAAGTGTTTCTGCAACCTTCTCGGCAAAAGCTATTCCGCTACCAATAACTAAGATGTCAATATCATTCTTGAAATCACGTTTCATAAACAGATCCCGAACGAAACCTCCTATAACGTAAAGCTCAACTCCGCTGGTATCTGCTAAATCGCCAAGAGTTTTAAAGATGGGATGTTGTAGTCGTTCATTCATATGGGAAAGTGTATGCTTGTTTAAAGCGTATTGGCCACAAAAGTACGAAATAGCTATCATAAAATAATAAAGAGAGCTATTGCTGTAGTTTTGTGAAGTGAGTTTTGTTTTTCTACGGTTTTCGAATTAACTCGAATTGACCTGAAGGCCCAAGTTTAATAATTGTTGAAGCAGAATTTTCTTGTTGATCTTCCTGCTGATAACTTACGACATAATCTACTCCATTTATGATCTCGTCTTCTACCTCACTGAAGTTTTTTGGTGATGGGTGATTTGTTAAATTGGCAGACGTAGATACAATGGGTTTCCTAAATCGATGTATTAATTCCTTGCAAAAGTCATGCTTTACGATTCGTATACCTATGGTTCCATCTGCCGGAATCAGATTGGGACTTAGATTTTTGGCACCTGAATAAATAATTGTTAATGGGGTATCAGAGTATTCAATTAATTCATAGGCAACATCCGGAATCTCACGTACATAGCTGCTTAATTTATTGTCGTTATCCAATAAAATAATTAAACTTTTGTTTTTTGAACGACCTTTAAGTTGATTTACCTTTTCAACAGCTTCAGGATTGGTAGCATCACAACCGATACCCCATATTGTATCTGTTGGATACAATATAATTCCACCCTTTCTTAATACATCTAAAGCCTGTTCTATATCTTTTTTAAAAATATGAAAATCGGAGCTCATTTATATAGCAACATTATGTTCCCTTAACGCATCGTTTAAGGAGGTCTTTTTATCTGTAGATTCTTTGCGTTTACCAATGATTAATGCACATGGAACCTGATATTCACCCGCTGGATATTGTTTTGTATATGAACCAGGGATAACTACTGAGCGGGCAGGAACAAATGATTTATATTCAACAGGTTGCTCTCCGGTAACATCAATAATTTTGGTAGAAGCTGTTAGAACAACATTGGCACCTAATACAACTTCTCTTTCAACATGAACCCCCTCAACTACAATACAACGAGAGCCAACAAAGCAATTGTCCTCAATAATTACAGGTGATGCCTGGACAGGCTCTAAAACGCCTCCAATACCAACACCTCCACTTAGATGAACATTCTTGCCAATTTGTGCACATGATCCAACGGTAGCCCAAGTATCTACCATGGTACCTTCATCAACATAGGCACCAATATTTACATAAGAAGGCATTAGTATTACTCCTTTTGCAAGAAATGCACCGTAGCGTGCAAGACCATGAGGAACTACCCGAACACCCAATTCTTTATAATTGGTTTTCAGTTTCATTTTGTCGTAGAAAACAAAAGGACCAGCTTCTATCACTTTCATTTTGCGAATAGGAAAATACAAGATTATAGCCTTTTTTATCCACTCATTTATATGCCAACGGTTACCAATTGGCTCTGCAACACGTAACTCTCCTTTGTCTAATTTTAAAATAACAGTTTCGATCGCGTCTTGATATTCTTTGTATTCTAATAATTGACGATCTTCCCATGCATCTTCGATTAGTTTTTTAATTTCTGTGGTCATTTGAATGTTTTGAGACGAAAATATTGGAACGAAAATAGATATTTTTAAAGAAAAAGAATTAATAAAAGGTAAAAATAAGTAAAAGCGCAAAGATTATTTAAGTTTTTTGATCGTAGCAGACTCTGTTTATAACGAATGCAGAAAGATCTGTGTCGTTTTATGCAACGGATGATAACTACTATTAATATATTTGTAGAGCATTGATTCGAGACAATGGTAATCCATTTATTTTTAACCTTAAAAAATTACTTATGAAAATTTTAAAAGCAACAACAGTCCTTTTCTGTCTTCTCTTTGTTTCTGTTATAACAAAAGCACAAAGCCAGGTCGATGAAATTGTAAAAGATTGGGAAAGAGCAAAAGCTTATACAAAAGAATACCTGGATGCAATGCCCGAATCAGGCTATGATTTGAAACCTACGGCTGAGATGCGTTCATTTGCAGAACAAATGTTGCACTTAACAGACGCGAATTACAGTTTTGCTTCTACTGTATCTGATGAGAAGGTTCCTGCAGACAAGGTTGGATTAGAAAAAACATCAGATAAATCGAAAGAGAATGTGACTAAGTTGGTTTTGGCAGGATATGATTTTGTTATAAATAGTGTGAAAAAAATGTCTCCGGGCAAATTTAATGAAAATACGAAATTGTTTGATCGTTTTGAAATGACAAAAGGCACTGCATTGGCTAAATGTTTTGAACATCAAACACATCATCGAGGACAGGCAACTGTATATTTAAGATTAGCAGGAGTAACGCCGCCACAGGAAAAACTATTTTAGTAAGTAAGACCTGATCTATTACTCCATAAAAGAAATTCATATTTTTGTGTATGGCGAAAGAATTAGAGAAGTTACGTATCGATAAGTATTTATGGGCAATACGACTATTTAAAACAAGAAGTCTGGCGACCGATGCTTGTAATGCAGGAAGGGTAAAGTTGAACGGACAAAATATCAAACCTGCCTATGCAGTAAAGATTGGTGAGACCTTTCAAATCCAGAAAGGTATCGAAAGAAAAACTATAAAGGTGATTGGTTTATTAAAACAGCGAGTAGACGCTAAAACTGCTGTACAGTTTTATGAAGATCTGACACCTGTAGAAGAAACTCAAGCTTATAAATCAGCTTTTCATGCGCCGGTATTACGACGAGATAGAGGAACCGGAAGACCAACGAAAAGGGATAGGAGAGAGATTGATAATTTAAGAGATGAATGGCAAGAAGAGTAGCTTATGGCAAAGCTACTCTTCTTTGAAGATATTTTATTTTTTCTCTTTCTTGTATTCAGCATTTAAACCGTCTACAACTTCTTTAGTAACTTCTAAGCTTTTATCAGCATACAATACTGTTGGGTTTGCAGTAGAGTAGGTAAGTACCAATTTATATCCTTTTTCAGCAGAAAACTTCTTAAGATATTCAGAGATTTTATTATAAAGTTTCTCGTTTTCTTGGGCTTCTTCCTGACCTAAAGAAGTACTTGCATTTTGATTAAGACGTCCAAGCTCTTCTTGTTTTCTAGCTAATCTTTCCTCTGTAGCAGCACGTTGCTCTGCGCTCATATTTCCTGCCGATCCTTGATACTCTGCAACTTCACGTTGAAAAGCATTGCCTTTGGCAGTTAAATCAGCTTGGGCCGCCTTAGTTTTGCTTTCGAACCTTGCAGTTACATCTTTGAAATATTCGTAGTTATGTAGAAGTGAGTCAGAATTTACATAAACAATTTCATTGATTGCATTATTGTTTGCCGACAAGCTGTCATTTGAAGAGGTACTGGTAACCGCACCTTTGTTGTTACATGATATTAGGGCTGTAGAAAATAAGACTGCTAAGCCTGCGTTAAAGAGTGTATTTTTCATTTCAATTTGATTACTATGATTGCAAAGATAAAATTTCCATGTTATTTCCCAACTATTTAAATCAATAGTCACCTACATTATTAAAAATAGGCCTAAATCAATCGATATAATGTGTTTTAGGTTCATTCAAATTGAAAAATAGCGTATTTTTTTCGTATTTTTGTGAATTGTAAAATCAATTTATGAACGAAGAAAATAAGAATAATTATTCAGCCGATAATATACAAGTTCTTGAAGGTTTAGAGGCTGTTCGTAAACGCCCATCCATGTACATTGGTGATACGGGTGTAAAGGGATTACATCATTTGGTATACGAAGTCGTTGATAACTCTATTGACGAAGCAATGGCTGGCTATTGTAATGATATAGCTGTTGTTATTCGTAAAGATAATTCCATATCAGTTGAAGATAACGGTAGAGGGATTCCTACAGGTATCAATAAAAAAGAGAATAAATCCGCTCTTGAAATGGTTATGACCATGCTTCATGCCGGTGGTAAATTTGATAAAGATACTTATAAGGTTTCCGGTGGATTGCACGGTGTTGGGGTTTCCTGTGTGAATGCTCTTTCTACCTTGCTTATTGCTGAAGTACATCGTGAAGGTAAGATTTTCAAACAAGAGTATGAGTGTGGCAAGCCAATGTATCCTGTTAAGATTATTGGTGAATCAGAACGTACAGGAACGAAGGTTACGTTTTATCCTGATACAAGCATATTTACATTAAATAATGTTTATAATTACGATACACTTGCTGGAAGGCTGCGTGAACTGGCATACTTAAATAAAGGTATCAAACTTTCTCTTACTGATGAGCGGGACGAACAAGAAGATGGTTCTTTCAGAAAGGAAGAGTTTTATTCTGAAGGCGGATTAAGCGAATTCGTTAAATACCTGGATGGTAACAGACATTCTTTGATTCCTCAGCCGATACACATTGATGGTGTTAAGCAAGGAGTTCCTGTTGAGCTTGCTTTGCAATATAATGACACCTATACGGAGAATGTTCATTCTTACGTTAATAATATTAATACCATTGAAGGCGGTACACACGTAGCTGGTTTTAGAAGAGGATTAACTCGTACATTAAAATCCTACGCAGAGAAATCAGGACTGCTTAAAAACCTTAAAATTGAAATAGCGGGTGATGACTTTAGAGAAGGTCTTACCGCTGTTATCTCAGTTAAAGTACAAGAGCCACAATTTGAAGGTCAAACAAAAACGAAGCTCGGAAACAACGAGGTAATGGGTGCCGTGGATGTGGCTGTAGGTGAGATTTTAGGAAATTACCTGGAAGAGAATCCGCGGGAGGCTAAGATCATTGTTAATAAAGTTATTTTGGCTGCAACTGCAAGAGCAGCTGCTCGGAAAGCACGTGATATGGTTCAACGCAAAAGCGTAATGAGCGGAAGCGGCTTGCCGGGTAAACTAGCAGATTGTGCAAATAATGACCCCGCTAAGTGTGAAATCTATTTAGTTGAGGGAGATTCGGCGGGTGGTACAGCTAAGCAGGGAAGAAATCGTGAATTTCAAGCAATTTTACCTTTAAGAGGTAAGATATTGAATGTAGAGAAGGCAATGGAACATAAGATCTATGAAAATGAAGAGATCAAGAATATGTTCACTGCATTAGGAGTTAGTATTGGTACTGAAGATGATGCTAAAGCTCTTAATCTTACAAAACTACGTTATCATAGAATCATTATCATGACGGATGCTGATGTGGATGGAGCCCACATTAATACGTTGATCCTGACTTTCTATTTCCGTTATATGAAGGAGCTTATTGAAAATGGATATTTATACATCGCCAATCCTCCATTATATATGGTGAAGAAAGGTAAGGAGTTTGAATATGCGTGGACTGAAGATCAACGTATTGCGGCTGTTCAACGTTTGAAAGGGTCTGGCAAGGAAGATAGCGTTGGTATTCAGAGATATAAAGGTCTTGGAGAGATGAATGCAGAGCAACTTTGGACAACAACGATGAACCCTGAAACCAGAACGTTACGTCAGGTAACCATTGATAATGCTGCTGAGAGTGATAGGATATTCTCCATGCTTATGGGAGATGAGGTAGCACCAAGAAGAGAGTTTATTGAACGGAATGCACGATATGCCCGAATAGACACCTAAACTTAACCTCCTTTAGCCTATTTTTATATCCCATTTAGATAGAATGAATTTTGTAGAAGAATTACGCTGGCGCGGCATGTTGCAAGACATCATGCCGGGCACAGAAGAGCAATTGAATAAAGAATTAACTGCCGGATATATCGGTTTTGACCCTACTGGAGACTCTTTACATGTAGGTCATTTAACACAAATCATGACATTGATTCACTTTCAGCGTGCAGGGCATAAGCCTGTGGCTTTGGTGGGTGGTGCAACAGGAATGGTTGGTGACCCTTCCGGTAAGTCGGCAGAAAGAAATTTATTAGACGAGAATACATTAAGACATAATGTAAGCTGTCTTCAAAATCAATTAAAGAAGTTTCTTGAGTTTGGGATCGAAAGAAACCAGGCTGAAATGGTGAATAATTACGATTGGTTTAAGAATTATGGCTTTCTAGACTTTATACGCGATGTAGGTAAGCATCTTACTGTGAACTATATGATGGCTAAAGATTCTGTGAAGAAGCGCCTAGAAAGTGAGAATGGAATTTCTTTTACCGAGTTTAGTTATCAATTAATTCAAGGCTATGATTTCTATCATCTTTGGAAGAATAATAACTGCCTTATTCAAATGGGAGGCTCAGATCAGTGGGGTAACATTGTTACGGGTACAGAACTGATTCGCAGAAAAGATGCGGGTACAGCATACGGTTTAACAACCAAGCTAATTAAGAAAACAGATGGAACCAAGTTTGGAAAAACTGAAGGTGGTGCTGTATGGTTGGATGCTGCAAAAACATCTCCTTTTAAATATTTCCAGTTCTGGTTAAACACCAGCGATGAAGATGCGAAAAACTGGATCAAAATATTCACCTTAAAATCGCAAGAAGAAATTGAAGCCATTATTAAGGAGCATGATTCAGCTCCTCATCAAAGACTCGTTCAAAGAGCATTGGCCGAAGATATTACCATTCGAACCCATAGTCAGGAAGCTTACGATACAGCGATAAAAACAACGGACTTTTTATTTGGTAATGGTTCTCTCGAGTTTTTAAATCAACTGAACGATACAGAGCTTCTGGAAGTTTTTGAAGGAGTACCTCAGTTCACAATTGCCAAAAACGAATTAAGCTCTGGAATCAATATCGTAGATTTACTTTCTGCCCATGCTGCTGTTTTTCCTTCTAAAGGCGAAGCCCGCAAGATGATTCAGGGAGGCGGGGTTTCAATCAATAAGCAAAAAATTGATGAGCCTGCTCAAATCATCAATACAGATCGTCTTCTTAATGGCAAGTACCTCGTTGCTCAGCGAGGCAAAAAGAATTACTTCCTGTTAATTGCTGAATAACTTTAAAAGAGTGGTGTTATTGGATCATTAAATTGCATCCACGAACATCACTCTGATCAAAGCGTCCTAACACTTCAAATTGTCCCTTTTTATTCATTCTGCCCAAATCCTGTGTAGATATAAAAGAACAAGAATTGATGTTCGCTAAATCTATTACATTAATACCTCCCGAGAATCCGGTATCTAGATAGCTGAAAGGGTCATTAATGTCTCTTATCAATATTTTCATCCAGGGCGGACAAGCAAATAGTCCACCACCCTTTGAGTAAGCTTGTGACAATAGTTCGGTCATTCCATATTCTGCATGAATGGAAGAAACTCCAAAACCTTCGCATAGAATTTCGTGTAGTTCCTGACGTATTATTTCTTTTCTTTTGCCTTTCATTCCTCCGGTTTCCATTACGATCAATTCAGGAAAATCAATTTGATATTGTTCTATAAAATCCAACAGAGCGTATGTTACCCCGAAAAGGATGGTTGGTGTTTTCTTTGCCTTTAAATTAATCAGGTTTTCGTGCAGTTCATCATGATTATATAAGAAGTAGCCGCTTTCAGGACAATTACTGTTTTTAATTAAATCGTCTACCATATAGATTAAAGACGAGCCAGTTCTTTCCAGATAAGAGGGGAGCAGCGCCAGTATTGCTACATCCTTTGTGTTTCCATAGGAAAGTTCAAAACACTTTCTAAAGCTCTTTTCATAGATCGATATATCGCTTACATAATGTTTGCTTGTTTGAGAACCGGTGGTGCCGGAACTGGAAAAAACCTGTTCAGTCGGTTCGCTTGTTGAAACTACTTGATGGGTTTTAAAAAATTCAATGGGTAGAAATGGGATATCCGAAATGGCTGTAATCTTTTCAGGTTTAATATTTAAAAAGTGAAGGTAGTGGTTGTAAACTTGGCATTCCTTTGCTTGCAGCCTGAAAATCTCTAAAGCAATATCAGTGAATGCTGATTCGGATTCTATAGAAAATAGTTTTCTTATATTCATGATTAATACCGCAAAGGTATCAATTATTGCTGAAAAACTTCCTTAACAGAAAGCCTGATACACCAGCAAAGCCAGCTGTTAAAGCACCAGGCAAAGCACTTATTAAAGCTACCAATAGCCAATTATAAGAGCCTGATGATAACCCTAACATTTCTCCCACCCGGTTAGAAAGGATGTGGTCATTTTGAAGACTCAAAAAGATACTCGTAAGTAACCAAAGGAAAAAGATAGCCAGAAATGAACTTAAAAAAGCAGATGTTGCTGAATCGGCTTTTAACCCGCAGCAAATAACTACGATTGGTATAATGATCCACCAAGGGAAAATTAGCTGGCCGATGAAGGATATTACAATAATGAGTAAAAAGAGAAACATACTTAATCTTTTGATTTTCTTAATTCGATTTGACTAATTATACCCTTTTGATTTAGATTGCTATCTTCAAGAAATAGTAATTCATTGAGCTCTCCTTTTTCCCAGGTAGAGATTTGATTGTCGTAGAATTTACTTCCCGGATTTCCTGATTGTCCGCCAGGTATTACTCCAAAAGCCTTAGGTTTATTGCCTAGTAAAACAATCATTCGCCAAGAAGGGCCATTGCTTTCACTCATGGCATTCACCGTATGTTTTGATCCGCCTACCTGCAATGCCTTTGATCCAAAGCCTCCAATATCAGCCAGATGTGGTACATGTGTCTTCTTAACTCTTCCCCATTCCCAATTGTTGAGGTTGCTGCCGTAGCTTTTTTCCAATTGTTTAATAGCATCCTTAAATGAAGCTTGAACGATATCCTCTCTTGTTAGTTTTGTTGAACCATTAAAAAACCAATGCGATGTTGGTTCATGCAATAATAGGTGAACCGTTCGGTCACGATTTGGGTAGCGCATTAGCACCTCACTACCGCCAAAATCATCCGTCCATATCATTCTGTTTAAGGTATTATACCAGGTTTCAAAGAGGCTGGCTGCTATCGAGTTTACTTCATAGCGACGATCCCAATTAGAAAGCAAATTTAGTGCTTTTGACTCTGTGGAGTTTAACCCTTTATCTGTTTGAATAATGTGCACCAAAGTGTCTAAAATATTCTCGGCCAAAATACTATAATTATCATTTTGTAAGGCTTCGAAGCTCTTTACATCAGCAGAATGCATGGCTTCTAATTGTGTATTTATCCGATGAGCACGCTCATAACTGCTAAATTCCCATCCAAGATAATAAGGGTAACTTTGGTCGACAGGCCATTGATTGGCAGAGCTTACATAACCTCTTTCCGGATTTTTAATCGTAGGGTTTTCTTCACTAGGTATCCTGTTTATCCATTGATCGGTTGAGTCATTTCCATCCAAAAGAAACTTACCTTGTCTTTTCTCCTTTAAAGGGAAAAGTCCGTTCGATGTAATGGAAATATCACCCTGTCTGTCTGCAAAAACAAAGTTCTGTGCAGGTGCAGAAAAGTAAACGAGCGCCTGTTTGTAGCCTTCATAATCTTTTGCTTTATTCAATTCGTAAAATGTTCTCAACTCGTTGGAGGGAAGGTGTGCTACCCATTTTAAGGCATAATCTACCGGTATATTATTGGCCATGCTAAAGTCTGCTGGTTTCTGATTTTTTGCATAGCTAACCGGTCCCTGACGAGTATAATATACCGTATCAAGAACAGATTTTTGTCTGCGGATTTTTATTTCCTCAATTCTGCGACTTGTTTTCTCCCATGTATTATTATACAAATATTCCTGATGCGTATCGTCTTTAAATTGAATTTTATACCAGTCTAACACATCCGAGCCAACATTGGTAACTCCCCAGGCAATGTTCTCATTAAATCCAATAATAACATTAGGAGCTCCGGGGATTGAAACACCGTATACATTTATTGCAGGTGCATGGAGTTGTATTTGATACCAAATAGAAGGAAGTGTTAGATCTAGATGCGGATCGTTAGCCAATATAGGGAAGCCCGTGCTAGATCGATTTCCGGCAATTGCCCAATTATTGCTGCCAATGTTTTCTTCTTTGATTGCCGTTAATAGGCGAGATGATAGAGGCCATTCTTCTTTTCTTGTAGCATCGTTTTTTAATGAAATAAGGGGCGATGGACTAATTAAAGGCTTTGGAGCCTTTAGATCAAAATCCCAAGGTGTTCCGACCGGAATAATTGGATCTTCTTTAAAGGGATAGTTTGGAAATAAATCATTAACAACCTCTTCTCCATATTTTGCCAAAATATTGTTCATAGCCAATTCATTGGTACCTCTGGCTAGGGTAGCCGACATTAATTTTAACAAAAGAGCAGAGTTTAAAGGAGTCCATTCCTCTGGCTCATAATTCAGAATTTTAAATTCAATGGGATATTCGCGGGGAGATAAATCTTTAATATATGCATTCACCCCATCAGAATAAGCTTCAATAATCAGCTTGCTTTTGGGGTCGTTCAAACTTTCTTTAAGCATGGCCTCTGCACCATAAACCATGCCCATTCGTCGTTGGTAACGATCCAGTTCCAGGGCTTTTTCTCCTACTACCTCAGAAAGCCTCCCTGCAGCATAACGCGTTTGGAAATCCATCTGCCATAGTCGGTTTTTAGCAGTAATATATCCCTGAGCAAAATAAAGGTCATGTTCATTCTGTGCAAATACGTGCGGAATTCCCTGTTCGTCTATTAAAATACGTACGCTATCCTGTAATTCGCTTTTAATTAAAGATTGGTTGATAATATCCTCTACGTCTTCAGCATTTTGCCAAAAACCTGTAAAGGGATTTAGGAACTTTCCAAGGGGAGGAACGTCTCCTATTTTTGAATTAAATAAGAAAGCAAGCCCAAACGTAATCGCAATAAAAGCAACCAATTTTATTAAGCGAGTTCCTTTCATTGCGATTATGTTGTTATAGGTTAATTGATATTATAAGCGTTTACCGCCCGCTTCATTAATCTCTTGTTGTTCTTTTAATTTATCTACGTTGTTTTTTTCACCAAAGTTTTCTGTTTTATCAGAGAAACCATTTAACAATTCATTAATTGAATCAAAATTATCAGCTGTACGTTGATGTATATCAGATAATACCTTTGTCAGGTTCTTATCGTTTAAATCAAAATTATCAACTTCTAGTCTCCCAACTTTTTCAATGATTGCCTGCTGACTGTTTTTCAAATCCTGCATCTGTCGGACAATCTTTTCCATCAACTCAAACTTCTTCAACTTATCCATAATTTTTCTTTTTGATTGATTATCAATATATTAAATAATAGTGAATAAAACAACCCTTGAAAGAAAATGTTTGGTTTCTTTACAGAAAGCGGATAAAAATAATTCAGTTTACATCAATATAGCGTAAACCCGATAATTAATAAATTACACTCTTAGCGATAGGAGCTTAGAAACATATTTTCCGATGATATCAAATTCAAGATTTACTTCGCTTCCAACAACAATATCTTTAAAGTTTGTATGCTCCAGTGTGTACGGAATAATGGCAACCGTAAATTCATTTATGCCTGAATTAAAAACTGTAAGGCTTACACCATTTATACAAATTGAACCCTTCTCAACCGTAATATTACCAATGGAAGCGTCGTATTGAAAGGAAAACAACCAGCTTCCGTTTTCGTCTTTCCTTGATACGCAAGTCGCTTTTTGATCTACATGGCCTTGAACAATGTGGCCATCCAATCTGCCACCTACGGCAGTACAGCGCTCTAAATTCACCATGTCGCCAACTTTAATCTGTCCAAGTGTGCTTTTAAGCAAGGTTTCATTAATCGCAGTAACGCTATGTTCATCCTCATTTATAGCAGTTACGGTCAGACAAACGCCATTATGAGAAATACTTTGATCTACCTTCAGTTCATTTGAAATAGAAGACTTGATCTTTAAATTAAGATTGCTTCCTTCTTGAGTCAATCCGGTGACCGTTCCGATGGTTTCTATTATTCCGGTAAACATATATTATTTTAATTAACCCTGTTCCTCTTCCAATTAGAAGATACGGTTTTTGTTACAGTTAATGATTCTTGTAATTCTTTTGAGAAAATATGATTCGCAATTATTGCAGCCACCTCATCTTCCTCACTATTAACAGGAAGTGTAGTTTGGGTATTAAAATGTGAATCAACGAAGTTGGTTGTATAGCTGCCGTCTTGAAAGACTGGGTGGTTCATTACGAACTTGCCAAAGGCCAATGTGCTTTCTATACCGGTAATCTGATACTCATCAATAGCCCGTTTCATTCGCTGTATGGCTTCATCCCGCGTGTCGGCCCATACAATTAATTTAGCGATCATCGGATCGTAATAGACCGATATTTCCATGCCTGCCTGATACGCATTATCTACCCGCACCCCTGGGCCTTCAGGAAGCTTATAGGTCTTTAAAATGCCGCTATCAGGAAAGAAATTATTCGATGGATCTTCTGCATAAATTCTTAATTCGATGGCATGTCCATGAATGCTTAAGTCTTCCTGCTTTAATGCCAATACTTCACCTCGGGCAATTTTAATTTGCTCTTTCACCAAATCTACTCCGGTAATCATTTCTGTAATCGGATGTTCAACCTGCAAACGTGTATTCATTTCCAGAAAATAGAAATTTAAGTCTGCATCCATTATAAACTCGACTGTCCCTGCACCTACATAATTACAAGACCGCGCTACGTTAATGGCACATGCGCCCATTTCCTCACGTATTTTAGCATTCAAGGTAGGTGTAGGAGCCTCTTCAACAACCTTTTGATGTCTTCTTTGAATAGAACATTCGCGCTCAAACAGATGGATCACATTTCCATGCTCATCTGCTAAAACCTGAATCTCAATATGCTTAGGTGAAGTTATATAACGTTCTAAAAATACAGAATCATCGCCAAAGGCCGATTTAGCTTCGGATATTGCCGATTTCAGTTCTTCCTTAAAGTCCTCTTTCGATTTTACAATACGCATTCCTTTTCCACCACCACCTGCTGCTGCTTTAATTAAAATAGGGAATCCGATTTCTTCAGCCTGAATCTTCGCCTCCTCAATATCTCTTATAGGTTCCTTTGTTCCTTTAATCATGGGGATATTGTAGCGCAATGCCGCATCTTTGGCAGATAATTTATTGCCCATAATCTCCATAGCTTCAGGAGAGGGCCCAATTAACGTGATACCTGCCTCTTGTAAAGCCTTGGCAAAGGCCGGATTTTCTGATAGAAAACCATAGCCGGGATGAACTGCATCTGCTTGAGTTGCTTGACAGGCACTGATAATATTCTCAATATTTAAATAGGATAGGTTAGAGGCAGCCTCACCAATATAGATAGCTTCATCAGCATACTGTACATGCAGAGCCAGGCGGTCGGCAGCCGAGAAAACAGCAACGGTCGCAATTCCCATTTCACGTGCAGATCGCATAATCCGAATAGCAATTTCGCCGCGGTTCGCAACTAATATCTTTTTCATAATAATGTTATTATAAAGAAGTTCTTTTTTTAATGATATTTAATTCAACTACTGCGAATATGCAGACATCTTCGGGTGCTTGTAAATTACAATCATTTACAAATTTAACAAATTGATCCAACTATAATTAAATTACTTCTTTTAAGTAAAAAGGAAATAAGTTGTGACTAATTGTAAAAAGTACACACTATTTCTTAACTTTAAATTCCTGCTTAAAACTGCGTTTATAGAGCACAAAGGGCGATTATGGAAGATGCGTTCAATATCGTGGAAAAAATAAATTGATAAAAATTTGTAAAAAATAATGAAAGCCGTATTTTGCGAAAGAATTAACCATAATTTAACGACAAATACAGAAATTTATTTTAATAAAACTTATATATGATCATTATTGCTGACGGCGGTTCTACAAAAACTAATTGGTGCCTTATAGATGGTTCAGGAAGAAATATCTATTTTAATACAGAAGGATATAATCCCTATTTTGTAAGTAGCGAATATATTCAAAGTTCTCTAAAAAAAGGACTACCGGATGATCTAGCGTTAGATCAAATCACGGAAGTTTACTACTATGGCGCCGGTGTTCATAATGTAGAAAAAGCAGAAGTTATTAAAGACGCATTTGCACTTTTCTTCAAGAACGCCAAGATCTCTATTGGTCATGATCTTTTAGCCGCTGCACGTGCCTTATTGGGTACTGAAAGTGGTTTTGCGGCTATTCTTGGTACGGGAACAAATACTTGCCTATACGATGGAAATGATATTACATTAAACATTGATTCTGCTGCCTATATTTTAGGTGATGAGGGAAGTGGCTGCTATATCGGCAAGAAATTACTAACTGATTATGTTCGTGGCTTAATGCCTGCCAATGTTCGCGAAGAATTTTGGAATACTTACAAGCTTACGCCTGATGAAGTAATGGACCGGGTTTATACCAAACCTTTAGCGAATCGTTTCTGTGCAAGCTTTAGCAAATTTGTTTACGATAACAACGTTAATATAGCATACTCTCGAAATATTGTTAAAACTTCATTTGTTGACTTTTTCACTAATTTAGTTTCTAAGTATCCTAACTATAAAGATTATTCTTTCAACTGCATTGGTTCTGTAGGTTATAACTTTAGAAATGTTCTGGAAGAAACGGCTGGAGAGTTCGGAATGAAAATAGGTAAAATCATTCGTTCTCCGATAGATGATTTAGTGAAGTTTCATCAAAGTAAAAAATAAACAGCTTTTTTAATGGCTTGAAAAGGGACTCCATAATTGGAGTCCCTTTTTTTTTGTTCAATCATATTAAACATTAATTAAACCAGGAATATGTAGATCCTATCTCGGTATAAGTTGCTTTAATCTCACTATTAATTCGAACTACTCAAACAGGGACCAAACAGGGGTTAAACAGGGACCAAACAGGGACAAGACTCGCATATTACCCCTGCTTGAACCCTGTATGGTCCTTGTTTGATCCCCATTATAAGCTTGGATGATATTTACAGGTTTCGGATATGTATTGGAAAAAAATAAGGTTTGATAAATGAATATCAAACCTTATTTTTTTAATGCTATAGTTATTTTTTAACCCTATAGGTTATTTTTTAAAAGACAAATCGTTTTGGAAGATTTTAGCGTATTTGCGTTTGTCGAACTTATAAAGTTTCGCAGCCCGATAGGATACTCCCTCTTGTTTTTCATCCAATTCTTTTAGGAAATTATAATTCAGCATCTTTTTTCGGAAGTTACGTTTGTCGAGCGAAATGCCAATAATGGCTTCATATACTTTCTGGAGTTGGGTTAAGGTAAATTTCTCAGGAAGTAATTCGAAAGCAATCGGAGTATATTTAATCTTTTGCCTGATTTTTTCTAAGCTGCGAGCAATGATGTTTGCGTGGTCAAATGCCAGTTCGGGAAGATTTTCGACCGGATGCCATACCGCTTGTCGAACATAGTCCGAGTGGGGTTTTAATGTCGATTGACCTTTAAGGCGCAGCAGCGCATAATAAGCAACTGTAATTACACGTCCTTGTGGGTGCCTTTTCAGGTCACCGAAGGTATAGAGCTGTTCCATGAAAATATTTCTTAATCCGGTATGTTCGTATAAAATACGCTCTACGGCATTGTCAATAGTTTCAGAATGTTCAACAAAGAAGCCGGGTAGTGCCCACCAGTCTTTGTATGGATATTGATTACGTTCTACGAGTAAGACTTTGAGTTCCCCTTCATCAAAACCGAAGATTACACAATCGGCTGTAAAAGTTGATTGAAGGTGGGTTAGTGTTGAATACAAAATATTATAATTTATATGTATATAAATATTAAACTACTATTTTTGTTATTATTGATACAAAAATGTAAAAAAAAATACAATTTTTTATGATAGTGTAGAAAATACACGTTATATTCGTATCTTATAATTTGGACGTGATATTTAATTTTTTGTGCAGAAAATAAAGAGAATAGGAGTTTTTACCTCCGGGGGCGATGCGCCAGGAATGAATGCATGTATTCGGGCAGTAGTTCGAACAGCTATTTATAATAAACTAGAAGTTAGCGGGATTATACAGGGTTATCAAGGGATGATTGATAATCACTTCGTCGATATGGACAGCCGTTCGGTTTGTAATATCATTCAATTAGGAGGTACTATTTTAAAAACAGCTCGTTGCAGCGAATTTCGGACTGTCGAGGGTAGAAAAAAGGCTTATGATAATTTAAAAGCAGCAGGTATTGATGCTTTGGTGGGTATAGGTGGTGATGGTACATTCACAGGTATTGAAATCTTCTCTCGTGAATATGATATTCCGGTAGTTGGAATTCCCGGAACAATCGATAATGATTTATACGGTTCTGATTTTACATTGGGCTTTGATACAGCCTGTAATACAGTAATTGAAGCAATTGATAAAATAAGAGATACGGCGGCTTCGCATGATCGTTTGTTCTTTGTGGAAGTGATGGGTCGTGATTCTGGTTGCATTGCTTTGAATACGGGTATAGCTGGGGGGGCGGAAGCCATTTTAATGCCCGAAAAAGCAACAGCTATTGATGATCTTATCGAAAGTCTTGAAGGTGCAGTAGCTGGTAAAAAGAGTTCTACAATTGTAATTATTGCAGAGGGAGAACAAAACGGCGGTGCTTATAATATAGCACAACGCGTTAAGGCTAAATTCAACTATTATGACACGAAGGTTACTATTTTGGGGCATTTGCAACGCGGTGGTTCTCCTTCAAGTTTTGATAGGGTATTGGCGAGCAGATTAGGTTTTTCGGCAGTTAATTTATTGCTGTCCGGAGAAAGCAGAAAGGTGGTAGGATTGAAAGGTAATGAAATTCACCATGTTCCTATTGAAGAGTCTATTAATAATAAGGCTTTTAAACTGGCGCCTGATATGATTGAACTATCTCATATTTTAGCTATTTAGTTTAATAGTTAATTATGATAGCAGTTGTATATAGTGGTTCACGTTTGGCAGATTGGCGTTTAGCTGAGAGAGGCAAGGTGATTGCAGGGTTTAAAACGATGGGAATCAACCCTCATCATAACGATGCAGCCAGAATAGAACAACTGTTAAATAAGAATAATACGTTGATTAATTATGCCGAAAAGATAAAACGTATTTATTTTTTCGGAGCAGGTGCTTCAGGAGAGAATCGAATCATTGTTTCGAAAGCATTTAATTCATTTTTTCGTTTTGGGAAAGTCTTTGTAGGTCATGATTT
This sequence comes from Albibacterium sp., assembly GCF_035514885.1. Classification (NCBI taxonomy): domain Bacteria; kingdom Pseudomonadati; phylum Bacteroidota; class Sphingobacteriia; order Sphingobacteriales; family Sphingobacteriaceae; genus Albibacterium; species Albibacterium sp. Next base: position 69,271 of record NZ_DATJCH010000010.1, read on the forward strand.
AAAAGCTGCGGCTTTGGCTACATGCGGTGATCACAGAGGATTGGTAGGGATTATTGGAAGTGGATCTAATGCTGCGTATTATAATGGAAAAAAGCTTGAGCAAAATAACTATGGCTTAGGTTATATACTGGCGGATGAGGGTTCTGCTAATTGGTTGGGTAGAAATATTTTACAAGATTATATTACTCAGACAATGCCTCCGGATCTAGTTCTTAAATTTGATGAAAAGTATTCACTTGATGCCAAGTTAATATTAGATAAGGTTTATAGACAGGCGAATCCTATTTTATTTTTAAGTTCATTCTCCGAGTTTGCATTTGAAAATAGAGAGAATATTTATGTCAGGAATTTGGTTATTAAAGGATTTAATCTTTTATTTAAAAAGTATTTCATCCCTTTAAAAGAGAGACACGACATTCGTACTGTGAGTTTTACAGGAAGTGTGGCTTTTGACTATCAAGAATTACTAGAAAATGTGGCCATTAGCCACGGTTTCGAAATAGGCACTATAATTAGGGAGCCTATTCATAATCTTTTGAATTATTATTTAAATAAAAACAAGTAAAATGAAAATTGGAATTAACGGATTTGGAAGAATCGGACGATTAGCTTTTAGAGCGGCAATAGAACGCGGTGTTGAGGTTGTTGGTATCAACGACTTAGTATCTCCAGACTATATGGCTTATATGTTGAAATATGATTCAACACATGGTCGTTTTAAAGGAACAGTTGAAGAAAAAGATGGTCATTTAGTAGTAAATGGTAAAACTATTCGTGTAACTGCAGAAAGAGATCCAGGTAACCTTAAATGGAATGAAGTTGGCGCTGAAGTTATTTTAGAATGTACCGGACTTTTCTTAACAAAAGAAACAGCTCAAAAACACATTGATGCCGGTGCTAAAAAAGTAGTTCTTTCTGCTCCTGCCAAAGATGATACCCCTACTTTCGTAATGGGTGTTAATAATAAAGAATTAAGAGCTGACCAAACTATTGTTTCAAACGCATCTTGTACTACAAACTGTCTTGCACCAATGGTGAAAGTATTAAACGATAACTTCGGTATCGTAGAAGGTTTGATGACTACTGTTCACGCAGTTACTGCTACTCAAAAAACTGTTGACGGTCCTTCACAAAAGGATTGGAGAGGTGGTAGAGGAGCTTACCAAAACATCATTCCATCGTCTACAGGTGCTGCAAAAGCAGTAGGTTTAGTAATCCCTGAAATTCAAGGAAAATTAACCGGTATGTCTTTCCGTGTTCCTGTTGCTGACGTTTCTGTTGTAGATTTAACTGTTAAATTGAAAACTCCAACTACTTACGAGCAAATTAAACAAGCGTTTAAAGATGCTTCAGAAGGAGAATTGAAAGGTATTGTTGGCTATACAGATGAAGACGTAGTATCTGAAGATTTTAAAGGAGATCCACGTACTTCTATATTTGATGCAAAAGCAGGTATTGCTTTAACTGATACTTTCGTAAAGGTTGTTGCTTGGTACGATAACGAATGGGGTTATTCAAATAAATTAATTGAACTTGTTCAAGAAGTAGGTAAATTAAAATAATTAGCGATTTTTCTTTAATTATTAAATAGTATAAAAGAGAACACCGAAAATTTCGGTGTTTTTTTATGTAATATTGTTTCGTTTATAACTTGATAGATAAGATGGATAATCTCTTGAATAGTGCAGATTCAAATAGTCCGTTTAAAGATGGGTATGCCCGTGTTATGGGTAAATTCACCTTGTATTATAAGCCCTATTCTCTTGAATTAAAGCATGTGTTTACGGTAGCCAGTAATTCCAGATCAACAACGCCGGTAGTATTGGTGGCTTTGGCTTTTGATGGCTATATTGGTTTCGGTGAAGCTTCTATGCCCCCATATTTGGGAGAGAGTCATGCGAGTGTTTTAAACTTTTTGGAACAGGTAGACCTTTCTAGTTTTGGCAGTCCGTTCCTAACAGAAGATATTCTGTCCTATGTTGATCGTATAAAAGTTGGAAATACAGCTGCAAAAGCATCCCTGGACATTGCCTTGCACGATCTGTTAGGTCAAATCATGGTGCAACCCTGGCATAAGATATGGGGTTACAATCCTGAAAATACCTCTCATACTTCTTTTACTATTGGAATTGATAAGCCTGAGATTGTAAAAAAGAAGGTAGCAGAAGCAGAACCTTATAAGTTATTGAAGGTAAAGCTGGGTCTGGATAGTGATAAGATGATGATTAATACGATCAGGGAGCTTAGTGATACACCCATTTGTGTGGATGTGAACCAAGGTTGGAAAAATAAAGAACAAGCCTTGGAAATGACTCATTGGCTGGCTGAACATGGCGTTGTTTTTATAGAGCAGCCTATGCCTAAAGAGCAGATAGATGATAATGCCTGGCTTACGGAAAGGAGCCCCATTCCTACCATTGCTGATGAAGCTATACAGCGATTAGGCGATGTTCATTTAGCAAAGGGTGTTTATTCGGGGATAAACATCAAGTTGATGAAATGTACGGGTATGCGAGAGGCTAAAAGAATGGTGGAGCTTGCCAGGGAATTGGATTTAAAGGTGATGTTGGGATGTATGACAGAAACATCTTGTGCGATTAGTGCTGCCGCACAACTTGCTCCGGTGGTAGATTGGGCGGATTTAGACGGCCATTTATTGATCTCCAATGATTTATTTAAAGGGATGTGGATTGAGGATGGAAAAATAATGCTCCCTGAAAGACCGGGAATTGGTATCCGGCTAATGTAAATTTCTTTACTTGTATTGTTTTTATAAGATCATAATGATACCTTCAATTAATAAATAGCCTTACCATGATTAACAAAACTGAACCTCAAATTAGAAGCTTATTAGTTTCAGAGCCTTTTATGCTTGATCCTAACTTTAATCGTTCTGTTGTTTTGCTCGGTGAACATAATAAATCAGGGACGATAGGGTGGGTGCTTAACCAGCCATCAACATTAATATTAAGCGATGTAATGAAAGACATCCCTAATGCAAACTTCCGTGTTTTTATTGGTGGGCCGGTTGGACATGACTCTATTCAATTTGTACATAAATGTTATGACAGGTTAAATAGTGGAATAGACTTGGGCGATAATATTTATTGGGGTGGTAATTTTGAAGTTTTGAAAGTATTGATAGCCAACAATGCTATTAAAGAGGATGAGATCAAATTCTTTTTAGGCTATTCGGGTTGGACTGAAGGTCAATTAGCCCGTGAACTTCAAGAGAATACCTGGATAGTAAGCAATAATTTCAACAGCGACATCATTTTTGTGGATGATGAAGAAAATCTTTGGAAAGAAGCAGTTGTTAATTTAGGGCCTAAATATGCCCATATTGCTCAGTTTCCAAAGAATCCTATGTGGAATTAGCTATCGCGCTTTAATCCGTATTTTTCTATTTTGCTGTAGAGGTGGCTGCGTTGAATCTCGATATCATCAGCAGTTTTAGATACGTTCCAGGCGTTCTTTTCTAATTTGTATTTTATATAGTTTTTCTCGCTCTGATCTTTATAGTCCTGAAATGATTCGTATTGATCGTAGTCAATTCCAGCCTCCCCATTTAGAGAATTGCCATTGTGGTGATTTATATTGGTGTTATTGTTATGATGCGCTGATGATGGGTTTGCGTAAATAACAACATCATTTTTAGTGATAACCTTATCGCTTAATATAATCAGGCGTTCAATCATATTTCTTAGTTCACGAATATTACCAGTCCACGGCAAATTCTTTAAAGCCTCTATAGCATCTGGTGCTAACTTCTTTTCGGGCATTCCGTAATCTGAGCAGATTTCTGAACAGAATTCTTTTGCAATAATGGGGATGTCTTCACTGCGTTCAACAAGTGGTGGTACATGTATTAAGATTACACTTAAGCGATGGTATAAGTCCATTCTGAAATTACCATTCTCAATTTCAAGAAGTAAATCTTTATTTGTAGCAGCAATTACCCGAACATTGATTTCAAGTTCTTTTTCTCCTCCTACACGTGTGATTTTATTTTCCTGAAGTGCACGTAAAACTTTGGCCTGTGCAGAAAGGCTCATATCACCAATTTCATCCAGGAATAGGGTTCCGTTATGGGCTTGTTCGAATTTCCCGATCCTTTGTTTGACCGCCGAGGTAAAGGATCCTTTTTCGTGACCGAATAATTCACTTTCAATCAATTCTGAAGGAATAGCGGCACAGTTAACTTCAATAAGAGGTGCATCGCAACGGTTTGATTTTTCATGCAACCATCGGGCAACTAATTCTTTTCCGCTTCCGTTTGCACCGGTTATTAAAACACGTGCTTCGGTAGGAGCTACCCGGTCAATAGTTTCTTTAATACGGGCGATGGGTTCAGATTCTCCCAATATTACCCTTGTTTTGCTAACCCGGCGTTTAAGGACTTTGGTTTCTGTAACCAGATTTCCACGTTCCAGAGCATTTCGTACAGTAATTAACAGGCGGTTTAAATCCGGTGGTTTTGATATAAAGTCGTAAGCTCCCTTTTTACTGGCTTCTACGGCAGTTTCTACTGTTCCGTGACCGGAGATCATAATAAACGGAAGGTCGGGTTTTATCTTCAGAGCTTCGGATAGAACTTCCATTCCATCCATCCGGCTCATTTTGATATCGCATAATACCAAGCTTATATTATCTTTTTTGATAACTTCTAAACCGTCAATACCATTATCTACATCGGTAACGATGTAGTTCTCGTATTCAAGAATTTCTCGTAAAGTACTACGAATTGCACGCTCATCATCAATGATTAAGACTTTTGTCCCACTTCTTTTATTTGGCATTTAAAAAAAATTCTAAGGTTTATTGATTACAAAACTATTTGCAAGGTTAATTATTAAAGTAAAAGTATGCAACAATTTATTAAATAAAAAAGCAAGCCTATAAGCCGGATTCTGTTTAGATTTTATTCATATCTGTCATTTATCTAGCCTTGCTATTGCTAGCAAGATCTAACGGTCTACCCGTTTCAAATTTGCCGAAGGCAAAGGAAGCGAGCAACTCCCGATTTGAAACCTATTTGACCTTTCAACTCTCGGGGTTTACCGCCATATGTGTCACCACACATAACCGGGAGCTCTTACCTCTCGTTTTCACCCTTACCTGATTGCTCAGGCGGTATATTTTCTGTGGCACTATCCATCAGCCCTTTGAAGACTGTCTTCCTGTTAGGAAGCGAGATGCTCTATGTTGCCCGGACTTTCCTCCTTAACATAATGTTAAGGCGACAGTTCGGCTTGCTTTTATCAAAGGTATGAAATAATTGAGATTTTTAGTAATTCTTAATATTGATAGCCTCATAAGAGATTTGTTGTGAAGCTGTGGTTAAATAGCTATTTTTGCACGAATTATTAATTTTTCCTTATGAGTAATCGTGCGAAGACCATTTTTTTAAGTTTATCTATTTTTGGATCTTTCTTTATATACTGTGTTTATTACTACAGCAAAATGATTCAAAATGCGCCTTATCGCTCTTATGAGTTGGAGTCGATTGTGTTTAAATACGGTGAGGGAAACAACTTAATAAATCAATTTGACTCCAGGACCAATACATACCAATATCTGAATGCAAGTGATTCTTTGGTGAGCACTACGGTGCATTTAAATAAGGATGATTTTATTTATATTCACCACAAAGCTGCAGAGCTGGGATTCTGGAATTTTCCCGATGATATGACCCATACAGCTAATCCGGAGGATGCTAAGAAGTCTACTCATTTCTATGTAGAATTTAATTATAAGGAGAAGAGTAAGCAGATGTTGGTCGATGTTAATTACGATGGAAACCCTAAGCTTCTGGATGCTGCTAAATCATTGGTGGGAGAGATGCAACGCCTATTGAACGATGCTCAGGACCGATAAATACATATAAAACAAAATCGATAATATTTTTGTGGAGGAAGAATAAATTCTTAGCTTTGCGCTTCATTTTATTCATCAATTAATTAATTAACAATGTACGCAATAGTAAATATAGCCGGACAGCAATTCAGAGTTGCAAAAGACCAAAAAATCTTTGTACACCGTTTACAAGGAGAAGAAGGCGCTAGTATTGAATTTGACAATGTATTGTTAGCAGAAGATGGTGGCAAATTTAGCGTAGGAACTCCTTCGTTAAAAGGTGCTAAGGTTTCAGCTAAAATTTTGTCACATTTAAAAGGAGATAAGGTAATCGTTTTCAAGAAAAAACGTCGTAAAGGCTATAAAAAGAAAAATGGTCACCGCCAACAATTTTCTAAAATAGAAATTACAGGTATTTCATTATAATTGAATGTAAAACGGGTATTTTATACCAATAAAAGATAAAAAATGGCACATAAAAAAGGTGCGGGTAGTTCTAAGAACGGCCGTGAGTCGCATAGTAAACGTTTAGGTATTAAGATTTTTGGAGGTCAAGACGCTATTGCAGGAAACATTATTGTTCGCCAGCGTGGTACTAAGCACCATCCAGATAAAAATGTTGGTTTAGGTAAAGACCATACTATTTTTGCAATGATTGATGGTACAGTTGTTTTCAAAAAGAAAGCAGATAACAAATCATATGTTTCTGTTCTTCCTTTTACACAAGCTGAAACTGTTGAAGCGGCACCAGCTGCGAAAAAAACAGCTAAACCTGCTGTAAAGAAAGAAACTAAAGCTGCTGCTAAAGCAGAAGCTCCTGCTGCAGAATAATAATATTTTGTCTATAACAGAAAAGCCCGATTCATATGAATCGGGCTTTTCTGTTATAGACTTTCGCTATTGATTGCGTATTAATAAAGTTTCGGCTAAGCGACGTAAAGGTTCTTTTCTCTTCTCTTCTATTGGGATTTCTGCAAGTGCAGAGAAGGCCATATCTGTATATTTTTTCATTTCTTGCTTAATATAACTCTGTATGTTCAGCTTGTTATATAGATTAACGATGGAAGCTATCTTCTCTGAAGGCTTGAAGTCTGTTTTATTTAACCAGGAAATGATTTCATGCCTGTCTTCTTCATTTGCCAACTCCAATGCTTTCAGGAGTAAGAACGTTTTCTTATTTTCCAGAATATCTCCTCCAACCTGTTTTCCAAATTTAGTACTATCACCAAATACGTCTAAGAGATCGTCTTGTAGCTGGAAAGCAATGCCAAGATTCTCTCCGCATTGATATAGAAGCTTTGCATTTGCATCCTTTGTTTTTGCAACAATAGCACCTAATTGTAAGGAAGCTCCAATTAAAACAGCTGTTTTTAATCGAATCATTCCGATATAGTCTGTAATGTTGATGTCAATGCTTTTTTCGAAATCCATATCGAATTGTTGTCCCATACATACTTCGGCCGCCGTGCGATTAAATACAGATAATAAGGAGGGCAGGACTTCTGGGTCGTTCTGTGAAATGAATTGATAGGACTGGATAAGCATGAAATCTCCTGAGAGGATAGCTGTATTTGTATTCCATTTCTCATGTACGGTCGCTTTTCCACGACGTAATGGAGCCTTGTCCATGATATCATCATGCATCAGGCTGAAATTGTGAAATACCTCAATCGCCATAGCAGTAGGAAGGGCGGTATGAGCCGCGCAGTCAAACATTTCTGCAGAGAGGAGAGTCAGGGCCGGTCTTAATCTTTTGCCTCCTATACTTAATAGATATTGAATGGGTTCGTATAAATCTGCCGGCTTTTCCGGAAATTTAATATTTCTTAAACCTTCATTAATAATATCTTGGTAAAGCTTAACCTCCTGCATAGTTTCTTTCAAAAGCACAAAGCTAAACTTTTATGATACTAAGGTAAAATCTATTTGTCTTTTTGTTAGGTCAACGTTCTTTACTCTTACGCGGACTTCATCACCGAGCTGATATTTCTTCTTTTTACGCTGACCGATGATTGCATAGTTTTTTTCATCAAGTGCGTAGAAGTCGTCGGTCAAGTCACGCAGTCGGATCATTCCTTCACATTTATTCTCTTCAATCTCAACGTACATTCCCCATTCTGTAACACCCGAAATAATTCCTATGTATTCAGTTCCGATCTGATCTAATAGGTATTCGGCCTGTTTGTATTTTATTGAAGCTCTTTCTGCATCTGCAGCTCTCTTTTCCATCTGTGAAGCATGTACAGACATTTTTTCATAAGCTTCTTCACTTACTGAGTTGCCATTATCAAGATAATGTTCTAATAGCCGATGCACCATCATATCCGGATACCTTCTTATGGGAGAAGTAAAATGGGTGTAGTAATCGAATCCTAAACCATAATGACTGGTACTCTTGGTTGTGTAAATTGCTTTTGCCATCGAGCGTATAGCAAGTTGTGTAAGAACATTCTGTTCTTTCTTTCCTTCCACTTCTTCCATTAAATGGTTTAAAGAGTGTGCAGTTTCTCTGCTGGAATTGGTATTTATTTTATAACCAAAGCGAGCAGCAAACTGAGCAAAATTGAGTAAGCTTGCTTCTTTTGGAACATCGTGAGCGCGGTATACAAAGGTGAGTTTATTTTTTCCCTTATGTTTTTTACCAATAAACTCAGCTACCTTTTTATTCGCCAAAAGCATGTAATCCTCAATAAGTTTATGAGCGTCTTTACGCTCCCGGACATAAACTCCCAGTGGTTTTCCATTTTCATCTAAATGGAATTTAGTTTCAGCAGTTTCAAAGCTAATAGCACCACTCTTGAAGCGTTTGTCACGCATGATATAGGCTAATTTATTTAAGATTTCTAATTCATCACTTAGTTCTCCTTCTTTGCTTTCAATCAACTCCTGAGCGTCTTCGTAGCTTAATCGCTTATCCGAGTGGATAACGGTTTTTCCAAACCACTCGGATAGGATATTTGCTTTTTCATCCAGTTCAAAGACTGCTGAAAAGCAAAGTTTATCTTCATTTGGCCTCAATGAACATAAGTTATTTGAAAGTCTTTCCGGCAGCATGGGTATGACACGATCTACTAAATATACGGATGTACCTCTCTCGTAAGCTTCGTGGTCGAGGGCAGTATCCGGATGTACATAATGGGTAACATCTGCTATATGAACACCTATTTCATATTTGCCTTCTTCAAGTTGTACGAAAGAAATGGCATCATCAAAATCTTTTGCATCAAACGGGTCGATTGTAAAAGTCAACTTATCTCTAAAGTCTCTCCTTTTCGCTATCTCTTCATTAGGAATTTGAGCAGGTAATGCTTCAGATTCCTTTTCTACAGCAGCAGGGAAGGATAGAGGAAAGCCATAGTCGGCAAGTATAGCATTCATTTCGGTGTTATTCTCACCTTGAGCGCCAAGTACATCTTTTACTACTCCAACAGGATTTTTGCTTCCTTCCGGCCAATCGGTGATGGTTACTACTACCTTTTCACCATCTTTAGCACCATTGAGGTCTTCAACCGGAATAAAGATATCATGAAGCATTTTACGATCATCAGCAATCAGGAAAGCGAAACGAGGAGACACTTTAAGTACGCCTGTAAAGCTTTTTCGGGCTCTCTCTACGATTTCTATTACTTCGCCTTCTTTCTTACCTATGCGTTTGCTTTCATAGGCATGAATTTTCACGATATCTCCATGAAGCGCATTTCTGAGCTTTCTGGGAGCGATATAAATGTCATCTTCGAATTCATCGTCGGTTACTATATATGCAGAACCATCGGCTGTCATATCTACTCTACCGGTAAGTACTGTTCGTAATTCTTTAAGAATGTACTTTCCTTTGGCGATTTCTTTGAATAAGCCGGAGCGGGTACCTGCTTTTAGAATTTCCTGGATTCCCAACTTTGAATCCTGATCAGGGAGGTTCAGTTTTGCACTTACTTGTTTGTAGTTTAATGCTTGATTTCCTGATTTTTGTAAGACTTCAGTGATCAGTTGGGTAAGGATATTTTTAAATGTATTATTTTTTGCCATTAGAGTTAAATTGGACGTAGAAATGCTTTCTTTGCTAAGATATAAAACAATTATTTTAGAAAAGGTTTTATGAAAATAAAATGCTTAAGACATTTCCTTTTTATGAATATCTAAGATGAATTGTTGTAATAAGTTATCGATTTCTTTTAGTTGATTTAAGCTCAGCGATTCTCCATTCCTGAGGTCAATTTCCATCTTTCTGAGTTTAAATGCGATAGAGTCTCCTCCTAATTGTGCCGTTCGCCCGGCCATACGATGTACCAGTAATTCCATATTATCTTGGTTCTCAGCGTGAAAACTATCATATAGATCCTTTAAATCTTTTTGTGTATCGATGGTGAAGAGCTTGATAATCCATTCTAGATCTTGGTCTTCTAAACTATCTGTCAGCAGTTGATCTTCATCAATAATGAAGTCGTTTCTATTGGATAATATTCCCAAAGCCTCAAGTAAGTCGACTTCTTTGAAAGGCTTTAAAAGTAGTCCGTCAAAACCGAGAGAAAGGATGTCCTTTCGTTCTTCCGGTAGTGCCTGAGCTGTAAAAGCAATGATTTTTACCGATCCATCGTATTTTTCCCGGAGTTTTTTATAGAGATCCTTGCCGTTAATTTCCGGCATACGCATATCTGTAAAGATATGACTCAGCTTTTGATCATAGGGGTGGTTTATTGCATCTTTTGGCGATTGAAAGCATTGGTGGTCAATGTTATATTTGCTTAGAATGCTGTGGCATAAGTCTAGTATAAAGCTGTCATCATCTATTAACCACACGGTGTTTTTGAAAGTGGATGCTGGTTTTAATGCAGGTAGAGCAGGAAGGGCTATCTCATCTAGTGAGGAAGTTGGCAGACTGAAGGTGACCGTAAATACAGAGCCCTTATCTAAGACGCTTTTTACGTCTATTTGTCCATTCATTGCTTTAACCAATGTTTTTACAATGGACAGGCCTAATCCATTTCCAAAATGAATACCTGAGTCAGAATTAGTTGATTGTTCAAATTCATCAAATATTTTATCAATGTCTTCTGGTGGAATTCCCGGACCGGTATCTTGAATGCGGTAATTAATATCCGTATTTGTACCGTAATCGGTAGAGCTAACCTGTAATAGGACTTCTCCTTTATCGGTGAACTTTATAGCGTTTCCAACTAAATTGAATAAGATTTGCTTCAAACGGAATGCATCTCCTAACACCAATCCATTACCTGCTATCCTTGTTGAAAGATGAAGTTCAATATTCTTTTGTTTAGCTTGTGGGCGCATGGCTGTTGCAACTTCCTCCGCAAGGTCCTGTATGTTAAGTACTTCTTTTTGGAAATTGAATTTACCTGAATTAATGCGGTTATAATCAAGTACTTCATTTACAATCTGAAGCAGGTGTTGGGATGACTGATAAATAACATTGATTTTCTCACCATCCTTATTAGCATAGCGTAGTTGCTCGGCGTAACCTATTATAGATTGCAAGGGTGTTCGTAATTCATGACTCATATTGGAAAGAAAACGTTGTTTTGCAGCACCATGATATTCTGCAGCATTTTTAGCGTTTTCGAGTGCCAGCCGATAATTCGCACCCTTTCTTAAGTCGGTTAAAATGAAGTATATTAATACTATGGAAACTAAAAAGAAAGAAAGCAAGATCAAGCTAATTCTCCTTACGCTTTGGTTTACTACGGTTCTAGCTTCCAGATTCTCAAATTCCATTTGATGCATGGCTTCCTGCTCAACTTCATGAAGGATATTGAACATATCGCTCACCAGAATATTTCCTGCCAGTGTTAATTCTGTTTCGTGGTTTATAAATGTTGCACTCTTTTGCTTTTGCCGAGCTTCAAGAGCCTGTATAGCCTGATCGATTTTCGCCTCTGTGTTTTCAGTGCCAAGGTTTTTTATCGTATCTATTTTAACATTCAACTCTTCATGAACAGTTTGCGGAACTTCTTGTTGTACATCGTTTTCAGACTTACTCTTAACACCAAAAAGCTTGGCGAAGAAACCCCTGTTATCTGTTTCAGCAGAAGAAGGATCAATTGTTTTTGTAGTTATCTTTTTCTCCGTTGTTATAATCCTGCTATCGCTTTTTGGAACTTCCTGAATTAAAGAACTAATGTTCTTAATCTGATTTGAAAAGGCCTGATTGTCAACTAAGTTTTTTCTTACCTGAATATAGGAATTGAATAGTTTGTCACGTTCATTTAGTAAAATCCGGATAGAATCTATGCGATTACTCTGCAGGCTATTATTAGGATACAGGCTTTTAAGAGTGTCGAGCGATTGGAGTATAAAATCAGATTCATTTACAAAGCCACTATAGTCTTTATGATTTAATACCTGTGCCCTTTGTACTTGATCTATTTGTAATATATCGCGAGAAATACGACTTACCAAGCGTAGTTTTTCGTTGGGTGTAGAAATTATATCGACCTTATTTAGCATCTCATCGAAAGCAATCTTACTGATGAAATAGGCTAAGCCCAATGCAATACCACAAGATATGATAACGAATACTACCTTTTGATATACATTGGATCCGGATTGATTTTTTATGTTATTATCCATTCTATGTAAATAATAAAGGCACAATAAATGTGCCTTTATTAATCTTTAACGAATAGCTTAGCTATTAATTATTCAGGAAAACGAACTTATTGTCAAATACATCCAGTTTTATATTACTATCCTTACTTATTTTATTAGCTAATATTTCCTTTGATAATTCGTTTAATACTCTTTTTTGTATAACTCGCTTAAGCGGTCTTGCCCCAAATTGAGGATCATAGCCCAACTGTGCCAGCCAGTCCAATGCTTCCGGACTTGCTTCAATTGAGATTCCCATTTCGGCTAATTGCTTTTGTAAGTTATTGAATTGCAGAGCAACTATTTCCCCAATTTCATCCCGTGTCAATGGAGTAAACATAATTACTTCATCAATTCTATTGAGAAATTCCGGGCGGATTGATTTCTTTAAGAGTTCAAATACTTCATTTCTTGTTTTAGCTATTATCTCTTCCCGATTTATTTCATTTAAATCGGTAAAGTTATCCTGAATAAGGTGAGAGCCGATATTAGAAGTCATTATAATGATGGTATTTTTAAAATTAACAACCCTTCCTTTATTATCAGTTAAGTGACCATCATCCAATACTTGAAGCAAGATATTAAATACATCCGGGTGTGCCTTCTCTATTTCATCCAATAAAATCACTGAATAGGGGTGTCTTCGAACGGCTTCAGTTAGCTGACCGCCTTCTTCATAACCAACATATCCTGGAGGAGCTCCAATTAGTCTTGAAACGGCATGTCGTTCCTGATATTCGCTCATATCAATACGAACCATCAGATGCTCATCATTAAAGAGGAATTCTGCCAGAGCTTTCGCTAATTCTGTTTTACCAACACCTGTTGTTCCCAAGAATATAAAAGAACCAATGGGCCTGCGTTTATCACTTAGTCCGGCACGAGAACGACGAATAGCATCAGCGATGGCATCAATGGCTTCTGATTGGCCTGCAACACGTTTATGTAATTCATCCTCCAGTTTAAGAAGTTTTTCACGTTCGCTTTCCACCATTCGTGTAACTGGAATACCCGTCCAACGAGAAACAACTCCAGCAATATCCTCTGCAGTTACTTCCTCCTTTAGCATTCTGTTTTCGGATTGATATTCTTCAAGATCTTTCTTGAATTTCGTTACATTATCTTGAGCTTCTTTTACTCTTCCGTAACGAATTTCAGCAACCCGACCATAATCACCCGCACGTTCAGCCTGTTCTGCCTCTAATTTATAGTCTTCAATCTTTTGCATTTCCTGATTGATCTGGTCAACAAGCGATTTTTCACTTTGCCAGGCTGCCCTTAAGGAATCACGCTCTCCAACTAAGTCAGATATCTCCTGACTGAGTTCTTTAACCGCTTTCTCATCTTTTTCACGTTTAATGGCTTCTCGTTCTATCTCCAACTGCATAATCTTTCTTTCGATTTCATCAACAGCTTCAGGAACTGAATCCATTTCAATGCGTAGCTTGGAAGCGGCTTCATCCATCAAATCGATTGCTTTATCTGGTAGAAAGCGATCGGTAATATAACGTTGCGAAAGTTCTACAGCTGCTATGATAGCACTATCCATGATACGGACCTTATGGTGGGTTTCATAACGTTCTTTTAAGCCTCTAAGAATAGATATTGCATCTTGAGTATCCGGTTCATTGATCATAACAATCTGAAACCTGCGTTCTAAGGCCTTGTCTTTTTCGAAATACTTTTGATATTCGTTTAAGGTAGTAGCCCCAATTGCTCTAAGTTCTCCTCTTGCTAATGCAGGTTTTAAAATATTTGCCGCATCCATTGCTCCCTCGCCACCACCAGCACCAATAAGAGTATGGATTTCATCAATGAAAAGTATGATCTCACCATCGCTGTCGGCTACTTCTTTAACAACAGACTTTAGACGTTCTTCGAATTCACCTTTATATTTGGCTCCGGCAATCAATGCGCCCATATCCAACGAGTAAACTGTTTTTGTTTTTAGATTTTCCGGCACATCACCCTTAATGATTCTATGTGCTATACCTTCGGCAATAGCAGTTTTACCCACACCTGGTTCACCTACTAATATGGGGTTGTTTTTCGTCCGTCGGGATAGTATCTGCATGACGCGTCTTATTTCTTCATCACGGCCGATTACCGGGTCAAGCTTGCCAGATTCTGCATACTCATTTAAATTACGGGCGTATTTATTTAAGGCATTGTAGGTTGCTTCTGCATTTTGATCCGTTACCCGGCTATTTCCTCTTAACTCAGTGATAGCCGTTTTTAAATCCTTTTCCGTAGCTCCCTGATCCTTCAATAGGCCGGAAGCTTTATCGTTTGAGTCTAAAATCGCGAGAAGCAAATGCTCTACAGACACAAACTCATCTTTAAATTCTTTTAAATAAGATTGAGCCTTTTGAATAATAGAATTGCTCGAATTGGATAAATAAACATTGCTGCCACTTACCTTCGGGAAGCTATTGATCTGAGTATCTAATAAATCACTTAAGTGGTTTACATTGATGTTGAGTTTTTTTAGTAAATGATTAATAACATTCTCATCAACAATAAGTAAAGCTTTCAAAAGGTGTGCAGGTTCAATTGCTTGTTGTTGATTTCCAATTGTTATTTCAGAAGCTTTTTGGATAGCTTCCTGTGCTTTTATTGTAAAGTTATTGAGATTCATAATATCTTTTTCTTATGCTAACATCAAAACATATACCATTGCATATAGTTTGGAATTACCTGAAATAATGGCTGATAGGAATTTGAGGAAATGAAAAAATGTCTGAGTTTAAGTTTTGTATCCTTCTTTATTCTATATTTGCATTGCATTTGGTTAAAGATGATTGATATCATACTTTATTAAAAGGGAATTTGGTGAGAATCCAGAACTGTCCCGCAGCTGTAAGCTCTATTAATCAAAGGTCTAATTATTGCCACTGTTTGTTTCCCAAAACAAATGGGAAGGCCAGACCGGGAGGAGTAAGTCAGAAAACCTGCCTAATGGAATGAATTGTTAACGGCTTTCGGGGATTGAAGCCAGATTCTGCTTGATATATTATCATGCTTAATTTCATTGCGTTCGCCCCCGTATTTAATTAATTTCTGTGTTTAGAATTTATTTGTGCTTAATTCTTTTCGGTGTTCCTGCTATAATTAAAGCTCAGGTAGATACTGTACATTATGGGGATACGTTGAAAAAGGTTGAGATAACCCGCCCTCTATTCTATAAGGAAGAGGCTTCTACGATGCCTGTACAACATTTGTCTAAAAAGGATCTGGATATTTTAAACAGTATTTCTGTTTCTGATGCTGTAAAATTCTTTTCAGGTGTTCAGGTTATGGATTATGGAGGGATAGGCGGTATGAAAACGATTGATGTCAGAAGTCTGAGCTCTAATCATACCGCGGTTTTCTATAATGGTATTGCTATTAACAATGCTCAAAACGGACAGGTTGATTTAGGGAAATTCTCATTGGATAATATTGAATCCATTACTTTATTTAACGGACAACAAACCAAATTATTAATCCCTGGCAAAGCCTTTTCATCTGCATCAACTTTATTGTTAGAGTCGCAAATACCTGTTTTTGAAGAAGGGAAGAGTTATCATTTTAAAATAGGTACACGTATAGGAGACTTCGGCTTGTTTAATCCATCCTTTTTATGGCAGCAAAAACTCTCAAAAAATACAAGTCTGAGTTTTAATACCGAATGGGTTAAAGCGAATGGCCGTTATGATTTTTATTATGCCAAAGGTAATGTTGATACCCTGATTAATAGACAGAATTCAGATGTAGATGCCTTGCGATTAGAAGCATCTCTTAATGGTACATTAAAAGATAGTAGTAACTGGGAACTTCACCTTTATAATTATACATCAAAACGAGGGTTACCCGGAGCAGCCGTAGACAATAAATACTATTCAAATGATCGCCAATGGGATAAAGATTTTTTTATTCAGGGCCGATGGGAGAAAAGGTATAATGACCTTTATAGCTTATTAGTCAATGCGAAATACAACCGTCAGGATTTGCGTTACCAAGATCCCGATTTCCATAATACACAGGGTTTCTTGGAAAATAATTACAATCAAAAAGAGGTTTATCTTTCTGCCGCTAATTTATTTGTTTGGTCAAATACTTTAAAGTCATCTCTTTCAGCAGATTATTTCTACAATTCATTAGATGCTGATTTAAAGGATTTCGTTTATCCAGAAAGACATACTCTATTGGTTAATGCAGCTATTGAATGGCAAAAGAATAATTTTAATATTCAAGCCAATGGTTTGGCAACCATATTAAAAGAGAAGGTACGCGTAGGCACTAGTACAGGTGATAAACAGGTGCTGAGTCCTTCTATATCTGCTTCGTGGAAGCCATTTGAAGATCAGAACCTTTATATTCGATCATTTTTTAAATCGATTTTTAGAGCACCTACTTTTAATGACTCGTATTATACACTCGTTGGTTCTACTAGCTTAAAACCTGAATATGTAAAACAGTACGATCTGGGATTCACTTGGCAAAAAGCATTTGATAGTCGGTTACAGCAAATCACCTTTAAGGCAGATGCCTATCATAATCGTATAAAGGATCGTATAACTGCCATTCCTTTAGCTAATTTATTTCGGTGGACAATGGTTAATTTAGGCAGGGTAGAAATCAATGGTATTGATTTTGGAGCGTCAGGTAATGCGGAATTAGCTGCAAATATCAACCTTGACTTTGGAGTTAATTATACCTATCAAAAGGCTATAGATAAGACAGAAGGTGGTGCGAATTTTAATCAGCATATACCTTATGCTCCAAAGAATAGTGGATCAGGGTTTATCGCAGCTGTTTATAAAGCGTTTGGCTTGAATTATAATCTGCTTTATACAGGAGAGCGCTATAGTCTGAGACCTAATATACTGACCAATAAAATGGATGACTGGCTTATTCAGAATCTATCTGTCTCTTATCATAACAAGTTTGCTAAACTAAATTATAAAGTTTTAGCCGAAGTAAATAACATTGCCGACATCAACTATACAGTCATTAGAAACTACCCGATGCCGGGAAGGAACTATCGTATCTCTTTTCAAATTTCTTATTAACAACTATATATATATATCATGAAAATTCACTTTAAAAACCCTTTGTTAGCAAGCTTTGTATTGCTTTCTGTAATTCTTGCATCTTGTTCAAAAGATAACTCGTTAACTCCTGAGGAGCAGCCCGACCCGGTAAGTGGAGTCTATGTTTTGAATGAAGGAGACTTTCAGGCAAATAATGCTAGCCTTTCTTACATTGATTTCTTAACAGGTAATCTTACACCTGATATTTATGGAACAGCAAACTCTTCAGATCCTTCTAACCCAAAAGCTTTAGGTGATATAGCTAGTGATATGGATATATATGGAAGCTTGCTATATGTAGTTGTTAACGAGTCTAATAAAATTGAAATATTAAATGCTTCTACAGCTAAAATTGTTAAAACTATTAATATTGATCAGCCTCGTTATATTGCTTTTCATAGCGGAAAGGCATTTATTACTTCTTATACAGATCACGTGTTTGTATTGGATACTTTAAGTAAAACAATAACTGCTCAGATTAAAGTAGGTCGTACTCCAGAACAGATTGTAGCATCGGGAAATAGATTATATGTAGCAAATGCCGGATGGGCAGATGCTATAACCGGAGGCGAATACGATAATACAGTTTCTGTAATTGATCCGGTTCTACTGAAAGAAGAAAGCAAGATTACGGTTGCTGATAATATTGATATTATTTTTGCTGATAATAAAGGTAAATTATATGTAAGCTCAACAGACATCTATAATACTGTTGATTGGAGTATTTTAAAACCTTCTCGTTTATATAGAATTGATACCAAAACAAATAAAGTAGACAAGGAATATGAATTTGGCGCTCATTTAATGGCATTTACTAAAAATAAGGCTTATTTAGTAAGTAATAATTATAAAGCAGGAGAGGATACTTTCTTGGAGATGGATTTGGGAACTGAAACTTTAACAGAATCGGATATTTTTAAAGGGGTTGAATTGGATCACCTTTATGGTTTAGCGGTTGATTCTGATAACGGAGATATATGGCTTTCTGATGCTAACTACGGGCAGTTAGGTAAAGTTCGCCGCTACAATAAAGCATTGGATAAGATCGATTTGACTTATACAACGGGCGCTTTTCCTTCAGTATTCGTATTTAAGAGATAAATGAAAACCAGCCATTCTAATAAACAAGAAGGGGGATGCCAATAGCATCCCCCTTCTTGTTTATTAGAATATTTTTATCTGCTACTTCGTTCACTGCGAGCTCTACTTTGTGTGCTTCTTCCAGAAGCTGCAGAAGATGAACCCTTCGAAGGACTGGCACTGCGAACAGTTCTTGTTGCTGATGAACGATCTGCTGAAGAACGAGCTGTGCTTGGTCGAGCTTTTGTTTGACGAGTTGCCGGTGCTGTTTGACGAGCAGGGGTGCTTCTCTGCGTTGTAGTACGACTCTGTGTTGTAGTACGACTCTGTGTTGCCGAGCGGCTTTGCGTTGCAGAAGAATTCGGTGTTGTTACTCGCCTACTAGGAGCAGTTGACCTTCCTTGTGCATCGCTGCTCTGACCCTGTGCAGGAGCTGTCGTACGTACAGGATTAGTTGCAGTAGGACGTTGTGTTGTCGGACGAGTAGTAGTTGAGCGACTTTGTTCTGGTCGCGTTGTTGCTGCTCTTCCTGTGTTCACTGTATTACCCGGTCTTTCAGAGTTCCTTGGCGATACTGCTGTTGGACGTTCACTTCTATTAACATCGTTGATGCTGGCAACACGTGATGGTCTGCTTGTTGTACGAGTTGATTGGTTGATCTGCGGACGGTAAATTGAAACCGATCTTGAATCAATCGTAGCTCTGCCCGGACGGCTGCTATTATTTACATTATAAACTCTTACTGGTTTACGGGTTGCGCGTTCCAACTCACTTCGTCCAGGTCCACCATAATAGTTACGGTTATTATAAACATAAACATTGTTTATAATTGTGGTGCGATTATAGAAATTATTGTACCTGCTATAAGGTGTATAATAACTATAAATACGCGGACTAAAGAAGTAACGTTGAGGAACAAATACCCAATGACTTAGCGGTATATTGATGCTCACACCAAAGCTAACTCCGGGACCGAGAGGAGCCCACCCATATTGTCCGCCTCCCTGGCGCCAAGATACCCATGCTGGTCCCCATTCATATCCCGGAACCCAGGCCCAACCGTAATTGTTGTTAAATACCCAATTACCATAGTGAAAAGGAGCCCATCCCCAATCATAATCAGAATACCAGGTATTTCCGTACTCTGTATTAATCCAATGACCATTGGTTGCATAAGGTCTAAAGTCTCCTCTTACATCAGGTAACCAAATATATCCATACTGTGGATCATTTATCCATTGTCCGTAAGGAGAAAGTTCATCATAGAATAGCTGAAACGACACTTGTTCATTTTGTGCCTGAACTTGTTTGAGCCCGGTGCCTAAAAATAGGAAGATAGCTGCAAGGCTAAGAATTATTTTATGTGCGTTTTTCATGTCTTTATCGATTATTGTTTCGTTGTTTCTATCTCTATGACGAAGTTTACCTACTTAAGGTTTAATTATAGTTAATAAATAATAAATATTTGTTAATTATTTATTAAACGATAAAATTAAATAAGTTCCTTATTTGTGCTGTTTTAATAATATAACTTTTAATTTTGCCTGATATTGCTATAGAGCAAAAATTATCATTTCTAATATAGATAAATGATTTCAAAGACGATTGATAAATACCTTGTAGAGTTAGCTGAAATCCACCGTTTTGTGATGCGCTTTTTTAGAGAGGTTTTTGTAGGACCTTTTGAGTTTAAGGAGATTATTCGCCAATGCTATGAAATAGGAGTGAAATCACTTCCCTTAATTTCTCTAACAGGTTTTATTATAGGTGTAGTTTTCACAAAGCAATCCCGTCCTTCTTTAGCAGACTTCGGAGCTCAGGCCATGCTTCCTGCTTTAATTGCCATAGCTGTTATCAGGGCTTTGGCACCTTTGGTTACTGCCTTAATTGCTGCCGGTAAAGTTGGTTCTCAAATCGGTGCAGAACTAGGCTCCATGAAGGTTTCAGAACAAATTGAAGCCATGGAGGTATCCGGAACAAACCCTTTTAAATTTCTAGTTGTTAGCAGGGTAGTAGCTACTTCGGTAATGATCCCTATTCTTATGTTTTATACGGCTTTTGTAGCACTTATGGGAGCACAAATGAACATAGCTCAAAACGAAGCGACAACCATAACTGTATTTTTTACAGAAGTATTCGATGCGATCACTTTTAGAGACGTCTTTTCATCTTTAATTAAGTCTATTGTATTTGGGTTCACCATTGGAATTGTGGGTTGCTTTCAAGGTTATACATCTTCTAAAGGAACAGAAGGAGTAGGAAGAGCAGCTAACTGGGCAGTAGTAATGTCCATGTTCCTGATTTTTATAGAAGAGTTGCTGATTGTTCAAATATTACAGCTAATACCTCAATAATGAAGAAGGCAAAAGACTTTATAAAATACGATGAATCGGTCATTACGATTCGTGATCTGTATAAATCTTTCGGCGACCTGCATATTTTGCGAGGTGTAGATTTAGACTTGTATCAAGGTGAGAACTTAGTGGTTTTAGGTAGGTCCGGAACCGGAAAGTCGGTTTTAATTAAGATTATTGTTGGCTTATTGCAAGCCGATAGTGGCCAAGTTGAAGTTTTAGGAAACTCATTGAAAGATATTTCTGTTAAAGACTTACAGGCTCTACGCCTGAAGGTAGGATTCTCATTTCAAAGTAGTGCGCTTTATGATAGCATGACTGTTCGGGAAAATCTTGAGTTTCCATTGGTCCGCGTAAATCGTAATTTAACGCGTAAGGAAATAAATACAGCTGTAACGACTGTGCTTGATGCGGTGGATTTATTGCAATCCATTGATCAAATGCCTTCTGAGCTTTCCGGCGGACAAAGGAAACGTATTGGTATTGCCAGAACCTTGATCTTGCGTCCTGAAATCATGCTTTATGATGAGCCTACAGCCGGACTAGATCCATTAACTTGTATAGAAATTAATAAATTAATAAATGAAGTGCAAGATCGTTTCAAGACTTCATCAATTATTATTACCCACGATTTAGCTTGCGCGAAAAGCGTTGGCGATCGCATTGTAATGCTACTTGACGGAACTTTTGAAAGACAAGGTAGCTTCGATGATATTTTCGATACGGATGATCCACGGGTTAAGCCGTTCCGTGATTATAATTTTATAGAATAATATGAATTCAGCAGAAAGAAAACGTTCGATAATTGTAGGTTTATTTGTCTTTTTTGGCATTATTATCCTACTCGCCGGAATTTTCATAATTGGCGGACAGCAGAATCGCTTTGGCAACGTTGTGCATATAACAGCAGTTTTTGATAATATTGGCGGATTGAAGAAAGGTGGAAATGTGTGGTTTTCGGGAGTGAAAATCGGAACCATCAGAGAGATTAGCTTTACAGAAGATAGCCGTGTAAAAATTGATATGGTTATTAATGAAGAATCGAAAGAATACGTTCGGAAGGACGCATCTGCGGTTATCAGTTCGGAAGGCTTTATTGGTAATAAAATGATTGTCATTGAAGGCGGAAGCAGCGAAATGGCTTATGTTGAAAATGGAGACCAGTTACGTTCTAAAGCAGGAAACGACACGGAAGCTATGATGGCAACCCTACAAGTAAACAATGAGAATCTGGTTTCAATAACGGATAATATTAAAAACCTGAGTGAAAGAGTAAGAAAGGGAGAGGGAGCTATCGGTGCATTTTTTACAGACTCCATGATGGCTGTAAATATGAAAGCAATGATGCAGAATTTAAATCAGGCGGCCTTAAACTCAAAGAGAGTTTCAGAGAACCTGGAAACGTTTACTGCTAAATTAAATAATGATGGCGCTTTGACCAATGATCTACTGACAGATACCGTTGTGTTTAAAAGCCTTAAGGCTTCTGTTGCTCAGTTAGAAAGTGTTACTCAAAATGCGTCTGAGCTGACTAAGAATTTAAGCGATGCAAGCAGTAAGCTTAATGATAGTGATAATGCGCTTGGATTATTGTTAAATGACCCTGCTACAGCCGATCAGCTGAAACAAACAATGGGTAATCTGGAGTCAAGTACTTATAAACTAGATAGAAATATGGAAGCTTTACAGTCTAACTTCCTGTTTCGTGGTTTCTTCAAAAAGGAAGCAAAAAGAGCGGAAGCTGCTCGCCAAGATTCTATTAAAAATAGCAATCAATAAGATTAAGGGATATTCATAAACTTATGGGTCTGTAATGAAACTTCCCACTGCGGGTTGTTCATTACATACTCAATGATAAGCGGAGTCATCTTCGCTGCATTTGACCATTCCGGTTGTAAATAAAGCTTACAGCTGGGAGATACTAACTTTGCATAATCTTCTGCCCATTGAAAATCGCTCTTATTAAAGATAATGATCTTTAGTTCGTGTGCAAAAGGAGTAATGTCGGGCCGGGGTGATTTAAACTTTTTAGGAGATAGACAAATCCAGTCCCATTGTCCCGAAAGTGGGTAGGCCCCGGAAGTTTCAATAAAAGTCTGTATGTCATTTTCTTTTAACTTTCGGGTAAGGTAATCCATGTTGTAGATAAGAGGCTCACCACCGGTTACTACGACCGTTTTTGCAGGATATTGTTTAGCATGTTCAACAATCTTATCAGCAGCAGTTAAAGGGTGAATAGAGGCATCCCAGCTTTCTTTTACATCGCACCAATGACATCCAACATCACAACCTCCGAGACGAATAAAATAGGCAGCTTTACCCGTATTATATCCTTCGCCTTGAATTGTATAAAACTCTTCCATTAAAGGAAGTAAAGTACCATCTTCAGGAACTGAATTACTCATTAGTAGATTTCCTTTTTTGCTGACTTCAGTGTGTTCTTCAATAAGCCAACAATTGTCATTAATCCAACACCACCCGGTACCGGACTGATCCATGAGCTTTTTGGAGCTACATGATCAAAATCAACATCGCCAAATAGTTTGTAACCCGACTTTGTTTCAGACGATTGTTCTCTGTTAATTCCAACATCGATGATAATAGCACCGTCTTTAACCATATCAGCAGTTACAAAATTCTTTTTACCAATAGCTGCAACAATGATATCTGCTTGCTTTATAAAAGCCGGAAGATCTTTTGTTCTGCTGTGGGTAAGTGTAACTGTACAATTGCCGGGTTGGCTGTTGCGTGCAAGTAAAATACTCATCGGACTGCCTACAATATTGCTTCTGCCAACTACTACCGCATGTTTACCAGCAGTTTCTATCTGGTAGTATTCCAACATTAACATAATGCCGTAAGGTGTAGCAGGAATAAAACAAGGTAGGTTTCGCATCATTCTGCCTAAATTAACAGGATGAAATCCGTCTACATCTTTTCTGTAATCTATAGTTTCTGTAACCTTCTCCGGGTCAATATGTTTTGGTAATGGAAGTTGTACAATTAGACCGTCTACACCCTCATCTGCATTAATCTCTCTTATTTTTTGGAGAACTTCTTCTTCAGAAACATTTTCATCATAACGAATCAGAGAAGATTGGAAATTTACCTTCTCGCAATTCTTCATTTTGCTGGCAACATACGTTTCACTTCCACCATCATTGCCAACTAAAATAGCTACCAAATGAGGCTTTCTGCCATTCTTATTATAAAAGTCGAGTGCTTCTGCAGCAATATCTTCTTTGATTTTTGCTGAGACAAGTTTACCATCTAATAATTCCATTGTGTTTTTTAGTCTAATTTTAATACAGCCATGAAAGCAGATTGCGGAATTTCCACATTCCCTACTTGGCGCATTCTCTTTTTACCCTTTTTTTGTTTTTCAAGAAGCTTACGTTTCCTGGAAATGTCACCACCATAACATTTAGCGGTTACATCTTTACGTAATGCCCGAACACTTTCTCTCGCTATAATTTTCGCACCGATAGATGCCTGAATAATAATTTCAAATTGCTGACGGGGAATTAATTCTTTTAACTTCTCACAGATTCTTTTCCCAAACTCATACGAATTGCTTCTATGAATCAATGAAGAAAGAGCATCTACAGGTTCAGAGTTTAACCGAATATCCAAACGAACCAGATCGGATTGTTTATAGCCAATCTGATGGTAGTCAAAAGAGGCATAACCTTTTGATATAGTCTTTAATTTATCATAGAAATCAAAGACGATTTCTCCCATCGGCATTTCGAAAATCAATTCAACCCGATCAGAAGTTAAATAGGACTGATTTATAATCATCCCCCTTTTCTGAATACATAAAGACATTACCGGACCAACATAGTCTGATTTTGTAATGATACTTGCCTTAATGAAGGGTTCTTCAATGTATTGAATTTTACTAATATCAGGCAGGTCTGATGGATTGTTAACTTTTATCTCACCATCCTTTGTCGTATGAGCAATATAAGAAACGTTAGGAACGGTAGTTATTACCGTCATATCAAACTCGCGCTCCAACCTTTCCTGAATAATCTCCATATGGAGCATACCCAAGAACCCGCAACGGAATCCAAAACCCAAAGCTGCCGATGACTCAGGCTCAAATACAAGCGATGCATCATTCAATTGCAAACGATGCATACTTTCTCTGAGTTCTTCATAATCTTCCGTATCTACAGGATAAATTCCTGCAAATACCATGGGCTTAACCTCTTCAAAACCCTGAATAGCCACTGTGCTAGGTCTTAAAACATTCGTTATGGTATCTCCAACTTTAACTTCGCGCGCTTCTTTTATACCCGAAACGATATAACCCACATCTCCGGTTGATATTTTATCCTTAGGCGCTTGTGTAAGCTTTAAGGTTCCTACTTCGTCAGCATAATATTCTTTACCGGTGGCAATAAACTTTACACGGTCGCCCTTTTTTATTTCTCCGTT
This sequence comes from Albibacterium sp., assembly GCF_035514885.1. Lineage (NCBI taxonomy): Bacteria > Pseudomonadati > Bacteroidota > Sphingobacteriia > Sphingobacteriales > Sphingobacteriaceae > Albibacterium > Albibacterium sp. Next base: position 94,682 of record NZ_DATJCH010000010.1, read on the forward strand.
CTGCACTTTAAAATAAGCCATAATCCCACGAAAGGAATTATATACCGAATCAAATATTAAAGCTTGTAGTGGAGCTTCAGGATCACCAACAGGTGCCGGAACCCTTTTAATGATAGCTTCTAAAATTTTATCTACACCTAATCCCGTTTTTCCAGATGCCGGAATAATATCTTCTCTTTTCCCGCCTATTAATTCAATAATCTGATCTTTTACTTCTTCCGGCATAGCACCAGGAAGATCCATTTTATTTAATATAGGGATGATCTCCAAGTCATGCTCCATTGCCAAATAAAGGTTGGAGATGGTTTGTGCCTGAATACCTTGAGAAGCATCCACAATTAATAGCGCTCCTTCGCAGGCAGCTATTGAACGTGAAACTTCATAGGAGAAATCGACGTGTCCGGGAGTATCAATTAAGTTGAAAATATATTTTTGACCTTCAAAGATATAATCCATCTGAATGGCATGGCTCTTAATGGTAATACCACGTTCTCTTTCTAAGTCCATATTATCCAATACCTGGTTCTGAGACTCACGTTGAGTTACTGTTTGTGTATGTTCCAACAAGCGATCTGCGAGGGTGCTTTTGCCATGATCGATATGGGCAATAATACAAAAATTGCGAATATGCTTCATTTATGGGAATAAGAAATGCGTTTTAAAAGGCAAAGATAAATCTTTGATTTGTAAAACGAGCAGAATTATTTATTAGGCATGATATTTCCTTGTTTTTCTTCATCAGAACGATTTTTTAAAGGATCGGGTAAGGGATTTCTCCTGATTTTAAGAAAGCTGTACTAAACTAGTCCGTACCAAGATAGTACCTCGTATAAGATTCCAGAGAGCTTTCACTCTAATTCAAGTGTTATGTCTACGCTATTTTGGTCGAAAAAGCGTAGACATAACACTTGAATAGCACTGGAAAAACTGTAGGATGTATTACAAGGTATGGACAAGGGTCATAGAAGGTCTGGATCGCTCAGGGTGAAGATTACTCTTTTTTCTCCTTTGGAGGAGTTTTTCGTTGTCTTCTTTTTAGTTTAATAATGTTTGTTTGGGATGTCAAATGGATTTTATCGGGTTCGCCGATTAAAAATCCGAAATGTGAGAGCGATGGGATAGAGTCAAGTATTACTTTTGTAATTGCAATGAGTGGAAGAGCTAAAATTAGTCCGGCTAAACCAAATAACATTCCTCCTAATAATAAACCAACAATAGACATTAATGGGTTTATGCTCACTTTGCTGCCTACTATATTGGGAGTTATAAAGTTCGCTTCCAGAAATTGAACGATTTGAAACCAAACAATTACCCCTATCGAATACCAGGCACTGTCCTTGGTCGCAATTGCGAATAAAGCGGGTAAAATGGAGCCTATCGCTATACCAATGTAAGGGATTAACATTAGTAAGGCAGCCAATATTCCAAAGAACCAGGCATAACTAATTCCCATTAATAATAATCCTGCTGTATTTAATATGGCAACAATACCCATTACGGTGATTAAACCAACCAGGTAGTTTTGAACTACGCTGTAGATGTTATTTAAGATGGTATTTACTCTTTCTTTACCGGTAGATTTAAATGAAATCAAGAAGAATTCGCGGAAGAAATCCCGATAATAGAGCATAAAGAACACAAATAATGGAACTAGAATTACACTGGATAAAATTCCTCCGATGGAACTGAATGCTGTTTGCAAATAGGTTGTTGCATTGGATAGGGCATTATCTGTAAATTCATGGAACTTTTGCGATATCATTACATCCGTTACTCCCAGCTTCGTGTTTGCCCAGTCTAATATAACAACAAGGATCCCCTGAAGCTTATCAGCCATGTCGTTCCCGTTTTTTCCAATATTAAGTGCCTGATTTACGATGAGGTAAATAAGTCCAGAGATTATGATGATTCCAATAATTACTGCAATAACTGAGGATAGTAATCTTGGAAACTTCCATCTCTCCATCATTCTTGATAAAGGATATAATGTAATGGCAAATAGCATACTGAATAGTAAGGGTACCAAAACACTTTGTAAGCAGTACATAATTAAAATAATTAAGACAATGCTGACTAAACGTGCTGCTACTGTAAAGACAGAAGTTTGTGAAAGAGGGTTTTGCTCCATATTTTGTATTCAGTTATACGTGGTAGGATACTATAATACTACATAAAAAAATTGTTAAATGAAATTTAAGTCGATAGAATCCGTGTTTTTTAATTAACAAGTGATCTATTTATTAGTTTTGAATTGATTGTTGTGTGGCAGAAATTATAAACTTTATCTAACTTTATCACATTGATAATTTCAAAACAAGTTAATATAATATGATAAAGACCGTGATCAGTGCCCTTGTATTTTCATTTTTATCTTTTTCTGCTTTTGCACAAACCGATTTACTTAAACAGCAGATCGAACAGGTTCTTGCAGGCAAAAAGGCGACTGTCGGTGTTGCCGTTTATGGTTTCGAAAAGGGCGATACGCTAAGTGTTAATAACCAAATTCACTATCCATTGCAAAGTATTTTTAAATTCCATATTGCTTTGGCTGTTTTGAATAGAGTAGATAAAGGGGAGCTGGCACTTGATCAAAAAATATTAATCACGAAAAAGGATCTGTTGCCAGATACCTGGAGTCCTATCCGAGATGATTATCCCAATGGTAATGTTCAACTCACGATAGCCAAAATTATAGAATATACTATTGCCCAAAGCGATAATAATGGTTGCGATATTCTTTTGAGATTAATTGGAGGTGCTGAAACTGTTAATGATTATATAAAAAGCATTGGTGTTAAGGACTTTTCTATTCGGGTAAATGAGGAAGAAATGCACAGAGAATGGAATATTCAGTTTTTAAACTGGACAACACCCGAATCTACTATTGAAGTATTACGCAAATTTCATAAGGGCAAGATCCTGTCGGAAGAAAGTTATGATTTCTTATGGAAGACAATGGCAGGCACCACGACAGGGGTGAAGAGAATAAAGGGAAAATTACCGGCTGGAACCACCGTTGCTCATAAGACAGGAACTTCCGGAACAAACGAGGAGGGGATAACAGCAGCTATAAATGATGTAGGGATTGTTACTTTGCCGACAGGGGAAGATTTTGCAATAAGTGTTTTTGTTTCTAATTCAAAAGAATCTCAGGAAACAAACGAGCGTATCATTGCTGAAGTATCAAAATTAGTATGGGATTGGTTTGTAAATCAAGAACCATCTTAGCTAACTTCAAAACTATTAAGCACTTGGCTTGTTTATTAAATAAAATAAACAGGACATTATGGAACAAATGAACGTTGAAGAAGTATTTAAGATAACAATCGATTTCGAAGCCGATAATCTTCCTAAAACAGTAAAGATATTTCGACCGTTATTATTTAATGAAGGTGAAGGTTTTCGATCTGTGCTTGGTCCTGATCTGCAAAAGGGGATTGTGGGTTACGGAGATTCATTAGATGAAGCATTGCTTGACTGGGATAAAAATCTAAAAGAACGGATTAAATCTAAGAACATTAATGATGAAGTTGCTCAATATGTAATTGATACATTAAATACTTCTGTTAATGATGTTTGGTAAGATAAGACTGTTAAAGAGTCCAAACTCGAACATTTTTACAAAAAAATGTAAGATTAATTAAGAAACCCTTGCAAATAACTGTGAATTAGTTAATTACAAGGGTTGTTGGTGTCCCCGACGAGATTCGAACTCATATCATCAGAACCGGAATCTGACATTCTATCCATTGAACTACGGGGACGGTGCGCAAAGATAGAATAATCAACCGTTTATTTCAAGCATATAATGAACACATCCGTGATCTATAAGAACTTTATTTCCATCCGCCACCTAATGAGCGATAAAGATTTACAATAGCTGTTAGCTGTTGTAAATGGTCGTTGACGCTAGAAAGCTGTGCTTGTAATAAACTTTGTCTTGCTGTAATTACTTCTGTATAGTTTGCGAAACCATTCTCAAGAAGTTCTTGGGAGTAATCTGCTGATTTTTGAAGTGCATCCGTTTGTTTCGCACGAATGGTTATTTTCTGTTTGGCCATTTCGTATGAAGATAATGCATTTGAAACCTCTTGTCCGGCAACCAGCAATGCATTTTTGAAATTCAACCTTGCTTCTTCCTGTTGAGCTAATGCAACCTCTAAACGGGTTCTATTAGCGCGTCCGTTAAAAATGGGTTGTGTTAAACTTCCGCCAATACTGGCAAGCCATGAACCTGGATCTAGTAAAGTACTTAAAACATCTGAACTAAAGCCTGCCGACCCGGTAATAGAAAGAGTAGGGTAAAAGGATGCTCTTGCTACATTGGTTAATTCAAATTGTGTTCTGAAATTCAATTCTGCCTGCATGACATCCGGACGGTTAGCCAATAATTGAGCAGGTACACCTGCATTGAGAGAGCTCAAGGTTTGTTGATTGATTAATTTACCCCTTTCGATACTTCCCGGTGCAGAACCTATCAGAATGCTCAAGGCATTTTCTGTTTCTCTAATAGATTGTTTAAGATCCGGAATGGTAACTTCGGCTGCATAGCGTTGTGCTTCACTTTGTACCACTGCTGCTTCTGTAACGGTTGCAGCTTCTTTTAAAGCTTTCATTGTTGTTACGGTGGTATCCCAGTTGATAACAGTTTGTTGAGTAATCTGTAATTGCTCATCCATGGCCAATAAACGGTAGTAATAATTTGCAATGGATGATATCAGACCTGTTTGTATAGCTTTTGCTGCTGCTTCCGTTTGAAGTAAATTGGCAAATTCTGCACGTTTACTGCTGCTTAATTTACCCCAGATATCAAGTTCCCAGGCAGACGATGCTCCCAATGTATATTGAGTTTTCGCACTGGTAGCTCCTGCACCTATGCTCAAGCTGGGTAGCAAAGCTGCTTTGCTCTGATCGAAATAAGCTTGTGCTTGTTGAATACGGGTATATGCAGATAATAGATTCGGATTGTAATTTAAGCCTTTCTGTATCAAGCTTTGCAAAGCAGGGTCTGTAAATACTTCGTTCCAGCTTAAATGAGCAATCGTATTGGTATCTGTTGTGTTTATGTCTCTATAAAGGCTATCTGTATTGATTTCCGGTGCCTGGTAGCGTTTGGTTACCGAGCATGAAGAAAGGATGCCGATGAGAGACACGAAGAGTATAGAGCTTAAAACTCGCTTAGTCATAATCTTATTATTAAACATAATCCGTATTGGTGTTTGAGGTGTCTTCAATTGCTGTTTGAGCTTTCCCACTAATACGTTCTTGTAAACCTTGGAAAATAACGAATAGGGCAGGGATAACAAATACACCGAAAATAGTTCCGATAAGCATTCCACCGATAGCACCCGTACCAATTGCACGATTACCCACTGCACCTGCGCCTCCCGATAATGCTAATGGTACTAAACCAAATATAAATGCGAATGAAGTCATTAGAATAGGTCTTAAACGTGCTTGTGCTCCTTCTAGGGCTGCCTGAACAATGGGCATTCCATTTCTTCTTCTTGCTATCGAGAATTCCACAATCAAAATGGCATTCTTTGATAGTAATCCCACCAGCATTATTAGACTGATCTGGAGATAAATATTATCGGTAACCCCGAACATGTTGGCAAAAATATAGGTTCCTGCTAGACCCATTGGAAGCGATAGCAGTACAGCAAATGGTAATATATAGCTCTCATACTGTGCGCTTAAAAGCAGATACACAAATACAATAACCAATAAGAAGATAAATAACGTTTGACTACCTGCGGAGATTTCTTCCCGGGTTAGTCCAGAAAATTCAAAGGCATATCCCACCGGAAGTGATGTTGCGGCTACTTCTTCAATTGCTTTAATGGCATCACCTGAACTATATCCCGGATTAGGAGAACCTTGGATTCTGATTGCAGTATAGAGGTTAAACCGTGAGATCGACTGTGGGCCATATACTTTATTAAGTGTAATGAAGCTGCTGATAGGAGCCATATCTCCATTTTTATTTCTCACGAAAATAGCATTCAGACCTTCAGGATTGGCTCGATATTCAGGCTCTGCCTGATACATTACACGATATTGTTTTCCAAATTGATTAAAGTTGGAAGCATACGATCCGCCATAATAACCTTGCATGGTACCTAGTATGTCATTTACAGTAAAACCTGCTTCTTTGGTTTTTTCAACATTAACTTCAATTTCGTATTGAGGAAAATTGGGGTCAAAAGAGGTGGTTGCTGATTGAATTTCCGGTCTTTCGCTTAGTGCAGATATAAAATCATTGCCTACTTTGCTAAATGTTGCTATATCAGAGCCTGTCCGATTTTGTAATTGGAACTCAAAGCCCTGTGAGTTACCAAAACCCTGAATAGGAGAAGGGGTAAAGAAAATAACCCGTGCTTCTTTTATATCTTTTGTTTTTGCAATTAATTTCCCAATAATCGACTGAACATCTTGCCCTTCACCTTTCCGTTGATCCCAGCTTTTTAGTTTAACAATTAACATGGCATAACTACTACCCTGACCACTAATTTGTCCGTTTCCTGTTATCCTCAAAACATTTTCCACCTCAGGTATCGACTGTACAATTTTTTCTACTTCACTAGAAACAGCCTCTGTGCGCTCAAAAGATGAAGAGGCAGGTAAAGCAATATCTACGTTGATAGAGCCGGTATCTTCAGTAGGTACGAAAGCGGTAGGCGTTACCAATGTCAGGTAGTAAAATATCCCTCCAAACGCAATAATCCCTGCTACTGCGATCCATTTTCTTTTAATTATAAACGAAACAGATTTTTTATATTTATGAGTAGTAGCATCAAAAGCTACGTTAAAGGCCGCGTAAAACCGTTCTAGAAAATTTTGCTTTTTATGCTCTTCTGCATGAGGTTTTAAGAAGAGCGCACAAAGGGCCGGACTTAATGTTAACGCGTTAACAGCAGATATAATAATAGCTACGGCCAAGGTCAATCCAAATTGTTGATAAAACACTCCCGCAGAGCCGGTAATGAAACTTATCGGGACAAATACGGCAGCCATAATGAGCGTAATGGAAATAATGGCACCAGTAATCTCACCCATAGCATCCTTGGTGGCGGCAAGGGAGGAAGTGTAACCTTCGTCCAGTTTGGCATGGACCGCCTCGACGACGACAATCGCATCATCCACTACAATACCAATTGCTAAAAGAAGTGCGAAGAGAGTAAGTAAGTTAATAGTAAACCCAAATAGATTCAGGAAAAAGAACGTACCGATAATGGCCACGGGTACGGCGATAGCCGGTATCAAGGTAGAGCGGAAATCTTGCAGGAAGATAAATACTACCAAGAATACCAGAATAAATGCTTCTATTAACGTAGTGATAACTTTACTGATGGAGGCATCTAGAAAGTCGTTTGCATTTACAAGAATGGTGTATTTAATCCCTTTAGGGAAAGATTGGGAAGCCTCTTCCAATACTTTTAAGCTTCCTTCAATTACTTCCTGTGCGTTTGACCCAGCTGTCTGACTAACGGCAACACCCACCGATGGTTTGCCATTAGTGGTTGAGGAGGTTGCATAGTTCATAGCACCTAATTCAACTTTAGCCACATCTTTCAGGCGCAGGTACTGTCCGTCGCCACCTGCCCGAATAATAAGGTTTTCAAATTCGGTCACATTTTTTAGTCGCCCGGTATATTTGATCGTATATTGAAAAGACTGCATACCCTGTTCGCCAAATTGGCCGGGAGCTGCCTCGATATTCTGCTCTGCCAGAGCTGCACTAATATCGCTTGGAATTAAGCCATAGGTAGACATGATATCAGGTTTGAGCCAGATACGCATGGTATAGTCCATTTGTCCAAACGCTCTTGCTTCTCCCACACCTGAAACTCGTTTCATTAATGGAACAAGATTTATCTCTGCATAATTCTGCAGAAAGGTTTGGTCATAAGTAGGATCATCACTGTATAGAGCAAAAACAACTAGGTTACTGCTCTGCGATTTAAAAGTAGAAACACCTGAACGGGTAACTTCCTGAGGTAATTGGCTGGTAGCACGTGCAACACGGTTTTGTACGTTAACAGCTGCTATATCCGGATCAGTACCAGTTTTAAAAACGATTGAAATACGCGCACTTCCGTTATTGCCGGCGGATGAACTCATGTAATCCATGTCTTCAACACCGTTAATCTGCTCTTCCAGCGGCACAATAACACTCGTTAAAACAACATCGGCATTTGCTCCCTGGTAAGAAGCCGATACAACAACAGTCGGAGGTGCTATAACAGGATATTGACTAATAGGTAAACTAATCAGTCCTAAAATCCCCAGTAATACAATCATAATTGATATTACTGTAGCTAGAACCGGCCGTTCAATAAAGTAATTAAACATAATTTATTATTAAATATCTTCCTTAAAAGAGAATTTTGTTTATTTGTTAATTGATTGGTATAAGCTGTCAGTGTTTACTGTAACGGGTTTTATAACCAAACCATCTCTTAATGTTGCCAAGCCTTCCATTGCAATTTTATCGCCAACAGATAATCCTTCTGTTACAATATAAAATTGTCCGTCGTTATTTCTTAAAACAGTGATTGGTTTACTTACTACTGACCCATCATCCTGAACATTATAGACAAATCTCTTTCCCTGTATTTCAAAAGTTGATTTTTGGGGTATAACAATTGCTGATTCATAGGTGACAGGAATCGTTACAACTCCGCTGCTGCCACTTCTAATGGTGTTATCTGGATTTGGGAAATTAGCACGAACACTAATGGAACCAGTTGAAGTGTTAATAAGTCCGCTGGTGGTTTCAATCTTTCCTGGATAAGGAAATTGAACGCCATTGGCTAAAATAAGTGAAACAGGAGGCATCGCTGCCAGGCTCGCTTTTGTTGAAGTTCCATTAAACTTTCCGGAGATTTCAAGTGCTTCTTTCTCGTTAATTGAGAAATAAGCATAGATATTGGTAATATTTGAAACAACAGTTAAAGGTTGTGCTGTATTGCTGCTTACTAAGCTCCCGATTTTATAAGGCAATGTGCCAATCACTCCGTTTACCGGGCTGGTTATTTCGGTGTATCCCAGATTGGTTGTAGCATTGACTAAATCTGCTTTTGCCTTAGCTAACTGAGCTTTTTGAGTTTCAAGATTGAATTGAGCACCTTCTAATTGATATCTGCTAATAATGTTTTTCTCAACAAGGGGACGTATTTTGTTTACTTCCATTTGTGCAGAATTAACACCGGCTTCTGCGATTTGAATTGTAGCACGTGCAGATCTTACACCTTGCTCATATTGAGGCGCGTTGATTAAAAAAAGAGGCTGCCCCTTTCTTACAGTAGCACCCTCATCAACGTATATTTTCTCAATAAAACCATCTACCTTTGGCCGGATCTCGATGTTTTGCTCGCCTTCAATGGTTGCAGGGTATCTGCTATTTAATGTAATTGACTGGGGCTGTATGGTAATTACAGGAAAGTCCATAACTTGATTACCTGCTGCATTGTCTGTGCCTTTATTTTCACCACATGAAGAAAGCAATAGTAAGGCAGGGATAATAAAAGCTGATAGTGGTTTTATCCTATTAAGCATAAAATTAATTGGTTGTAGTTAATATCTGATGAATTCAAATGTACAATAAAACAGGTAGTAAATGGGTTTAAAACAAATACAAAAGGTAAATATTGTGTTACAACTTACCTTGTCTTAATTTTTACCTAGCCTTAATAATTTCAATCACACGATCCAAGCATATTTTAAACCAGGGAGTGAACTCTTCAGGTTTATTTTGGATTGCATGTTCTAAATCGGTTATATTGATATATTTAAAATCAGCAACTTCTTGATGGTTTATAATTGGTAGAGAGTCGCTGACTCCAAAAAATACATGATCTATTTCATGTTCAATAAGCCCATTCTCAAATGAGGCTTTATATTGAAATTGGAAGCGATGGGTTAAGTCGCAACTTAAACCCATCTCTTCCATTAATCTTCTATTTGCAGCATCTTCGGTACTTTCATTGTCGCGAGGATGGCTGCAACAGGTGTTACTCCATTTGCCGGCGGAATGATATTTATCAAACGCCCTTTGTTGAAGGAGCATTTCACCCTTGTCATTAAATATAAAAATGGAAAAAGCACGATGTAAAGCGCCCTTTTGATGAGCCTCGATCTTTTCCATCGTTCCAATTGGATTGTCTTTCTCATCAACGAGAATTACATACTCATCCATTTTATTGAAATTTAAAGTGCTTTTAATGCAGCTGAATAGTTTGGTTCTTGTGTAATTTCAGGAACTTGTTCTTCATAAACGATATCTCCATCTGCATTAATTACAACTACTGAACGGCTTAATAAGCCTTTGAGAGGGCCGTCTACCATTTGAACTCCATATTCTTCACCAAAATTGGTTCTGAAATCGGACAGCATTTCCACATTTTTTATTCCTTGAGCCGCACAGAACTCTGATTGAGCAAATGGTAAATCTTTTGAAATACAAAGTACTACTGTATTTTCTAAGCTTGCTGCCTCTTCGTTGAATTTTCTAACAGAAGTTGCACAAACGCCTGTGTTCACGCTTGGAAAAATATTAAGGATAACATTTTTTCCTTTATAGCCTGATAGGCTTTTGTCGGATAAGTCAGTTCCAACTAAGGTGAAATCTTTTGCTTTATTTCCAACTGCGGGTAAGTTTCCAACAGTTTGTACATTACTTCCTTTAAATGTAATTGTAGCCATGATATATTGTTTTGAATTTAATTAATATTTTGAAAGATTGTTTTCCAAATATAGAATAATTACGAATCCTTTCCAATAAGATATATGCAATACAGGCTTTAAAGCTTATGTTTACAATCAGATGATTGTAAACTTTTTAAATTAATTTGATCCTAATTTTTTATTTATATCTCGGAAGGTCGTTAGTTGACTATCGTCCATGCAGGCAATGATGGCTTCAATAGCTCGTTTTGTTTCTGTTGGGTTTGCGATATGTATCGAAGTTACACCCATTTCTTTGGCCGGATAATCGTTTCCACCCGGAAATATAGCATCGCCGATAAATATCATTTCTGAAAGGTCGATCTTTAGAATATCCAGAAGCTTTTTAATGCCGTAGGATTTATCAATACCTGGTTTTGTAATATCTATTGAAGTGGTACCTCCTAATCGAACAGAAAATTCAGGGATTAACGTATCCAAGATTTCTTTAATCTTCTCTCGTTTAACAAAGTTGGGATCCCATATTGTCTTTTCTTCCAAAGGTGCATGTTGCCCTAATGCGGAAAAGGTTATTTGACTTTCACGATCTTCAATTTGTTCTCCCCAGGTTTTCTTTATAATCAAATTAGACTGGGCTAAGGCTTGTTTTAATGAGCTAAATATTTTTGCTTTCTCGTCTTTTGTAAGATCATCGGCATAAAGCTTTTTCCATTCGTTTTCATAGCCATAGAATTTGGTTCCACATGTTGGGAGGATGGTTAAATTCTTGAGATTGCTATCTTTGGGCAGTTTCTCAACAACTTGTTTTTGAAATTGCGCCCAGTCACCTCCGGAAATTACCGATACTTTCAAGATCTTTAAAAGCCCCTTTAAAAGCACAGCCATTTCCTCATCAATTGATAATTTACTTTTGGCAAGTGTTCCGTCGAGATCGAATATAATCAGCTTCTTCATTTTTTGTTATCTTTTATCATAATTACCATTTCTGCACTTGCAATAGTAACTTCCCAACGATAGAATTCACCTCCCAGATCTGATTTGTCATTCAGACCGATACGGATGATTGGATGCCCCGCCTTTTCAAGAAGATCAAGTTTTTTTCACTGATAGTATTGACTTGTTTCTTATCTATTCTCCAGAGATAGGGATCCTGTTTAAACAATCGTTTTCAAATTGTTTGCTCTGTTAACAGCTTTGTATAGTCTTTTGGCTTCAATCATAGAGCCTTCAGTATCTCTGGCAAGATATGGAGAGACCTCTAACCTGACAAAACCATCCGTGCCTTCGGATGAATCAAATACCGACAACAATTATCACAAGCGTTTTGAAACTAATTGTGTTTTTCATTTCATATTTACATCTTCTATGGTGGTTATTTTAGCTAATCTTCTTTTATGACGAGGTTCATCGGTGAATCGGGCGTTTAAAAAGGCACGTATAATATCTTTGGCTAAGTCGATACCAACTACCCGTTGGCCAATGCATAGAACATTAGCATCATCATGCTCTACCGATTGATGTGCGGAATATGTATCGTGACAAACAGCGGCCCTGATGCCTTTAAATTTATTAGCAGTTACGCTTACTCCAACCGCACTGCCACAGATCAGGATCCCTCGCTCGGCTTCTTTATTTTGCAGCGATTCTGCGACCTTTGCTGCATAATCGGGGTAGTCGTCGTCAGCTATTTCAGAATAGGCACCTAAATCGTGTATGGAGTAACCTTCTTCCTTTAGCAAGCCGGCTAAAATAGATTTGTATTCAAATCCGGCATGATCAGAACTTAAAACAACCTTCATGATTTCTTATTGTATAATTCTTTTACTTTACTAACAACATGCTCAACTGTAAATCCATAATGCTTAAATAGGTCTTTAGCAGGAGCACTTTCTCCAAAAATAGAGATGCCAATTACAGCACCCTCTTCACCAACCCATTCTTCCCAACCTTGTGGAGAGCCAGCCTCTACTGCAAGACGTGATTTGCAATCGGGGTTGAGTACGGAATTTCGATAGGCTTCTGGTTGCTTTCTGAAAACCTCCCAGCTAGGCATGCTAACAACACGCGTATTAATGCCCTGGTTGAGAAGTTCTTTTTGAGCTTCCAGAACCAGCTGGACTTCAGAGCCTGTTGCAATTAAAATAGCATCAAGTTGCTTGTCCTGTTCTTTTGATAGAATATAAGCTCCATTTGATAATCCATTAGCGCTAGAAACTTCAGTTCTATCAAAAATGGGCAACTTTTGTCGAGTCAGCACCAGCATCGTTGGTCCTTCGGTTTTCTCTAATGCATATTTCCATGCTATCACCGCCTCGTTTGCATCGGCTGGCCGGATTACACACATATTGGGCATTGCTCTGAGAGAGGCTAATTGTTCAATGGATTGGTGAGTTGTTCCATCCTCGCCAAGTCCGATAGAATCATGCGTCATTACATAAATGACCGGTAATTTCATGATAGAGGCCAAACGAATGGCGGGTCGGGCATAATCGGTAAAAATGAAGAACGTTGATGCATAAGGTCGAAGGCCTCCATGAAGCGCTAATCCGGAGCTTGCAGCACACATTACATGCTCCCTGATTCCCCAAGCTATGTTTCGGTTTGCATATTTCCCTTTCTCAAAGTAACCTGAACTTTTAATCATTGTTAAGGTCGAGGGCTCCAGATCTGCACTACCTCCAATTAACCAAGGAACGTTATCTGCGATTGCATTAATGAAACTGGAATTAATTTCTCGCGTTGCTTTCGGACCGTCTTTTGGTAAATAAACCGGCAAGTTCTTATCCCAATCTGGTGATAGTTTTTGCTCTAGGCTGTTTTCTAATTGTTGATATAGCTCGGGATATTTTGATTGGTAGCTATCACATAAGGTTTTCCATTCTTCTTCCAATTCGTTTCCTTTAGCTATCAAAGTGTTCATATGTGTTTTCACATCATCCGGAACAAGAAACTTTGCATCTTCAGGCCATCCGTAGAATTTTTTAGTCAACTTTATTTCCTCTTCCCCTAATGGTGATCCATGTGCTTCTGGCGTATCTTGTTTATTGGGTGATCCATAACCAATATGTGTTTTTAAAATAATAATGGAGGGCTTATCTTTTACTGTTTTTGCATGTTCGTAAGCACTGGATATTTGATCGATATTATTTCCCCCATCAGTTAATTCCTGAACATCCCAATGATAGCTTTCAAAACGTTTGGCTACATCATCCGAATAGCTGAGTGAAGTATTTCCTTCAATAGTAATGTGGTTATTGTCATAAAGGCAAATGAGTTTTCCTAATCCTAAATGACCGGCAACAGAAGCTGCTTCATGCGAAGCTCCTTCCATGAGGTCACCGTCGCTACAAAACACATAGGTATAATGATCAATGATCTTTTCTTCTTTATTATAGATTGCTGCAAGATGTGCCTCAGCCATTGCCATCCCAACAGCGGTCATAATTCCCTGCCCTAAAGGTCCTGTAGTAGTTTCTATCCCCGGAGTTAGTCCAAATTCCGGATGTCCGGGAGTATTACTACCCCATTGTCTGAAATTCTTTAAATCGTCAAGCGAAATATCATAACCACATAGGTGTAACATCGCATATTGAAGCATAGATGCATGGCCATTTGAAAGAATAAAACGGTCTCTATTTAACCATTTTGGATTTTTAGGGTTGAATCGAAGATGGTTCATCCATAATGCAAATGCAGCAGGAGCCAAGGCCATGGGTGTTCCCGGATGTCCGGAATTAGCTTTTTGTACTGCATCCATTGCTAAGCATCGTATCGTATCAACGCATTTTTCGTTTATATTCATGAGATTTAATTAAGATTCGTTATTGTAAAATTACAAGTGTAATTAACTATTGTTTTTATTCTTAGAATAATGACTTGCTTCAAACAATTGCTCCAGTCTATCGTAATATTCACCTCGATTTGCCATGCTATTATTGGATGCCCGTTGGAGCAATGAAATGCTTTCATCCATTGCCAGAATACCTCCATCTTTAGCAACCAGGGTCATAGCTATTTCGATTAGCTCTTTCAATTTCATTGAGGATAATTAAAGCGGGGAGTCCCAATCTCCGATTTTAATTCAGGACATTTTCTTTTTATAAACAATTTATAATTTACTTTGTTTGTAAATGCTTAGAATATCATGAACATGTTATCCCCCAAAGTAATTTTTCTTGACGTTGGCGGTGTCCTTTTAAATAATGCTTGGGGACATGAGTCCAGAAAAGCAGTTTGTGAAAAATTTCATCTTAATTACGAAGAATTTGAGGTATTACATCAATTTGTGTTTAATTTGTATGAAATTGGCAAAATTACTCTGGATGAATATATAGAAACTACTGTTTTTAATCATCCAAGATCATTTGCCAAAGAAGAGATAAAGGAGTTTATGTTCTCTCAGTCTGTTCTGTTACCCAATATGTTACAGTGGATAATTGAATGGAAAGAAAAACATAAGATACCTGTTTTTTCACTGAATAACGAAGGAAAAGAATTGAACGATTATCGAATACATAAATTTGGATTGCATCGCTGCTTTGATGGATTTATTTCTTCTTGCGAAGTAGGCATGCGAAAACCGGATCCGGAATTATATAAATTGGCGCGGGGTATTGTGCAATTGCAGCCACATGAATGTGTGTATTTTGACGATCGCATCATGTTAGTTAATGCTGCTGCAAAGCATGGTATTCATAGCTTTCATCACCAAGATTTTGAATCAACTAGGATGATTTTCGATAATTTTACAATATAATTACACAATGAATAATGAGTAATTCGAATAGTAAAGACTATGTCTTAGGAATGATTGGTCTGGGTACGATGGGTCGAAACTTATTGCTCAATATGGCTGATCATGGATTTGCAGTATCAGGTTTTGATCTGGATCCACAAAAGGTGGCTCAATTAGAGGAAGAAGCGGATGGAAATAATGTTAAAGGATTTTCAACTATCGTCGACTTTGTTGGAAGCCTGAAAAGTCCGAGAACGATTATGCTACTAGTACCTGCGGGAAAGATAGTTGACAGTGTTATTGAAGACCTATTGCCCTTAATTGATCAAGGGGATATTATCATCGATGGCGGGAACTCTCATTTTACAGATACCAATCGCCGGGTAGAAGATTTAGAACGTCAAGGTTTGCATTTCTTTGGAATGGGGATCTCAGGTGGTGAGGAAGGCGCCCGTCGCGGTCCAAGCATGATGCCGGGAGGGGATAAAGCTGCTTATGAGGTAGTAAAGCCAATACTGGAAGCAATATCTGCCAAAGTTGATGGTGAGCCTTGCGTAACCTATATCGGTCCTGGTGCATCAGGCCATTTTGTAAAAATGGTGCATAATGGCATTGAATATGGAATTATGCAATTAATTGCTGAAACCTACGAAGTGTTTAAGAAAGGATTGAAGTTAGATAATGAAACAATTCAGCGAACTTTCAAAGAATGGAATGAAGGTAAATTACAATCCTATCTATTAGAAATTACAAGTGATATTTTTGCCTTTAAAGACAAAAAAACGGGTAGGTTGCTGGTTGATTTAATCAAAGATCAGGCAAAAGCAAAGGGGACCGGTAAATGGACTTCGCAAATATCCATGGACTTGACATTACCTATCACCGTAATTGATACTGCGGTTGCTATGCGTGATTTGTCTAGATTTAAAGATTTGAGAGTACGTGCTGCTGCTGTCTATTCAAAGAAAGAACTAAACGGATTGCAATCTGAAGACCAGCAGGCTTTTATTGCCAATCTCAAAGAAGCTTTCTATTTCAGTATGATTATTACTTACGCACAAGGTATGCATTTGTTAATGCAAGCATCTGAGGAATATGGCTATGGACTGGACTTGGCTAAGATTGCTAAAATCTGGCGGGGAGGATGTATTATCCGTGCTCATTTCTTAGATACCATTTATGATGCTTTTCAAGAACATTCGGATTTACCACATTTATTGCTTGATGCTAAAGTAGAATCTCTTATTCAAGAAAGCTTATCGGATGCTCGTTCGATAATATCAAAAACAATACAACAGGGAATCGCGGTACCAGCTTATGCTGCTGCCTTAGGCTACTTTGATACACTAAGGAGTGAATCAATGCCGGATAACCTTATACAAGCACAACGCGACTTCTTCGGCGCACATACCTATGAACTTATAGGAAGCGAAGGAAGTTATCACACTAATTGGGAAGAAAAATTATAAATCGTTAAATATTAATAATAGCTCATGGCTTCAAAAATTGTTCACGAACAACCTACTATTTTCATTATTTTCGGTGCAACAGGAGATTTGTCCTGGCGAAAACTCGCACCAGCACTTTACAACCTGTATTTGGATAAATTCATGCCGCATAATTTTGCAATCATTGGAAATGCAAGAGCCAAAATGACGAATGAAGAGTTTCAGGGTAAAATGCTTGAAGGAGTTAATCAGTTTTCTAGAAATGGAAAAGCTGATAAAGCTATCTGGAAAGACTTTGCACAACACATTTCGTATCAGAGTTCTGATGTACAGGACAATGCAAGTTATAAATCATTTGCTGATTTTATTGAAGCATTTGAATCAAAGCATAAAAGTAAAGCTCGGGTAATTTATTACCTGGCTGTAGCGCCGCGCTTTTTCCCGATTATCGCTTCTAAACTTGCTGAAAACAATTTAGCAACAGATCCTAAAACCAGTAGGGTGGTTATAGAAAAACCATTCGGTCATGATCTTGAATCAGCCAAATCTTTAAACGTATTATTGTCGACTTTATTCCAGGAAGAACAAATTTATCGTATCGACCATTACTTAGGAAAAGAACCTGTACAGAATATCATGGCTTTCCGCTTTGCGAATTCGATCCTGGAGCCTATCTGGAATCGCAATTACATAGAGCACGTGCAAATCTCTGTTACCGAGCAATTAGGAGTGGAGAATCGCGGAGGCTATTATGAGGGAGCTGGCGCGATGAGAGATATGATTCAAAATCACCTGTTGCAATTGCTTTGTTTGGTAGCGATGGAAACGCCTATCAACTTTGGTGCTGATGAAATACGTAACAGAAAGGTTGACGTATTACATTCTATGAGAAAGTTTGAACCCGATGATGTTCAAAAGTATGTTGTAAGAGGGCAATACGCAAAGGGGTGGATTGAAGGAGAAGAAGTAGAAGGCTATCGTAAGGAGCAGGGTGTTGACCCTCAGTCTAATACAGAAACCTTTGCGGCCGTTAAGTTTTTTGTAGACAACTGGCGTTGGCAAGGTGTACCATTCTATGTACGTTCCGGAAAAAGAATGCATCAGAATACATCTACAATTATTATTCAATTTAAGGATGTTCCTCATTGTGTTTTCCCTTCGGAAGTAACCGATAATTGGCAACAAAACCGATTGGTTATCAGTATTCAACCTGAAATGAGTATTCGTTTGCAGCTACAGGTTAAGAGACCAGGGTTGGATATGGTTCTTAATACGGTTGATATGCTTTTCAATTATAAAGGAACTTATAAACATGGAGAGCCAGAAGCATACGAAACTTTATTGACTGATATTATGGAGGGGGATCAAACTTTATTTATGCGTGGCGATCAAGTTGAAGCTGCGTGGGAATTGTTGATGCCAATCCTAAATGCTTGGTCTAATCGTAAGAGTTTAAGCTTCCCGAATTATCAGTCTGGTTCTTGGGGACCAGAGCTTGCTGAGGCATTAATTGCACAAGATGGTTTCCATTGGTTTACGCTTCCTTTTGATAACGAATAATCATCTGTAAATTCATTATAATAAAAAGGGTGGAGGTTTTAATCTCCACCCTTTTTATATCTTGCTTATTCATCTTTTCACCTGAATTAATTGACATTATCAGGCTCTTCATTGATTCCTTTTTGATTAAAATAAAGTATCTTTAATTCTTTAACTAAGATTAATTGTTAGAGTTTGGCTATTTATAGTAATTAATGTAAGTCTTATTTAATATCTTAGATGGTTATTTAAGTCGTAAAAAATATATCATGAATAAACCGAATTTTAAAGTTTTTGAAACTGTAGATAATCTTCTTTTATCGTTAGCTGACTCATTTGTAGAGATTGGTAATGAGGCAATTGAAGATAATGGCAAATTTAATGTAGTGTTATCAGGAGGGAGTTCTCCTAAGAAGCTATACGAATTATTAGCATCTCCAGCCTATCAAAATAAACTGGATTGGAGTAAAGTAAATTTCTTTTTTGGAGATGAGCGCAATGTGCCAGCAAACGACTCTCAAAATAATGCTTTGATGGCAAGAAAAGCTATGTTTGAACCACTTCTGATTCCTGAAGCTAATATATTTGCAATTGATACTTCTTTAGAGCCTGCGAAAGCCGCTGAAGCTTATATGAAAACTATTGAAGAGCAATTTTTAAAAAAGCCTATTCAGTTCGATTTAGTATTATTAGGCTTGGGTGATGATTCGCATACCGCTTCTTTATTTCCATATACGACAGTTTTGAAGGAGAAGGAAGCCTCTGTTAAGTCAGTTTTTGTAGAGAAACTAAATACTGATCGAATTACTTTAACAGCAGCTTTAATTAATCAGGCAAAGCGCATTGTCTTTTTAGTATACGGAGAGGGTAAAGCAGCAGCTGTTAAAACTATTTTTGGTGAAGTTCGAGATACGGAAAAATATCCTGCTCAACTTATTCGCGAAGATAATCAAACCTCCTGGTTTTTAGATAAAGACTCTGCGAGTAAAATTACTATCGAGGGTTAGGAATAAGTTTTTATTCGCGTTTGTTAGAGACGTAAAGATCTTTCAAGTAGCTTTTAAGAACGAGAGCGTCATTGTGTTTTTCATCTTTTGCACCATAAAGAAGAGTAACAGGATGTTTTTTAATTTGCTCTATCAATTGCGACACTTGTTCCTTGTTTTTTTGAAGTTCAGAAAAGTAACGTTTTTTAAATTCGTCCCATTTATCGGGATCATGTCCAAACCATTTACGAAGATGGGTGCTTGGCGCTATGTCTTTTAGCCATAAGTCAGCACCTACTTTTTCCTTTGTTAACCCCCTGGGCCATAGTCGGTCTACCAATATACGTACACCATCTTCTTTGTCAGGTTTCTCGTAGACCCTTTTGATTTTAACGGTCATTCCATTTGATATTTCTTAAGTAACAAGTTAATAAATATTTTGTTTACAGACCTGCTTTATTCTCCTATAAAGAAATACCCGACTCGAAAGAGAGGTTTTCTCTAATGTGAAAATACCTAATATTAGGTATTGTAGCACTCTGCTTGGGGTGATAGTTTTGCATAATATAAACTGCTGGAGGTTATATAAATCGACACTCGAGCATTAATTTCTCAAATAAAATAGAAGATATGAAATCAAAACATTTACTATTGAGCATGTTTGCAGGCATCTTGTTCCTGTCTTTATTAGCTCAGCCGGCTTTTGCCCAAAAGGCAAAGAATAGAGTAATGACGATTAGTACAGAGAGTGGCGCCAATCTTTTTGTGGATGGTAACCAGGTAACATCACCTGTAAAAATTAAAATTCCAAAATACTCTAATATCAGTGTAAAAGTAGAGAAAGTTGGTTTTGTAACAGAAACTCGTAAGTATGAGAACAATGGAATCAATATCATTCCGAAGTCTGATTTTATTACTCTAATAAAAGATGAAGCTTATGAAAATTCTTTTGTTACAAATTTGGCTAATCAGGATATTGACATTCGTCCGGCCAGAAATCAAGATGACTCTTGGGTATTATTAAGTCGCTTAGTGACATCTACTTTTGATGTGATTGCAATTACTGATAAATCAACAGGATATATGGCTACTGCATGGTCGGCTAAAACGTTCAATTCAGGTGTTGTTCGAACACGGCTAATCGTAAAAACAAGCAATACAAACCCATTAGAATATAAAGCTAAACTGGTTTCAGAAATTGCGCCTCCTGGTGTAGGTGTAAACTCGGATGAATCATTTCGTAAATGGGATCGTGTATTGCGGACCTTTGAAAATGTAATTCCTGATTTACAAACACGCTTGAACGTAAACTAATTCTATTATTGTCTTTAACGAATTATGAAAGCTTTTTATAAGGTTAGTATTGTAGCCGTTTTGTCGTGCCTTAGTGTTTTTGCCTATGGTCAGCAATTTAATGAATCTGATTTTGGTAAATTTTACATAAGGCTAGGTGTAAGTCTTCCCCAAGGTCATTTTAAAAATGCCTTTGATCCTACAATTCCACTTTATGAGAATATCGATCAAAATGGAGGTATGTCGGCTGAAACAGGTTTCAACATTGAGTTTGGAAAGTACTATTTCCTGCATGAAGATCCAATTCAGGAGTTGTTTAAGGTTGGCTTGGATGCTACTTTTTTTTCCTTTAATTATCTCCCTATCGCGTGGCCTGTAGAGGTGGGGGATGACAATTATAACCTCCTTACCTTTTCTGCGAAACTTGGTCCGGTGGTATCTTTTAACGTTGCAGAAAATTTGTATGCTGATTTCTTTGTTAAAGCAGCACCTACTTTTATAGCTTCTTCTTCTGATATTCTCTATACAAAAGGAGAAGAAGACGGATATGAAAGTATATCTCTTTTTAATGAATCGTCCAGTGCTTTTGCAATCAGAAGTGATATTGGCATAAATTTGCGATATAGCAAAGGCAGCCTTACGTTAAGCTATGAATCAGGAAAAGTGAAAACCAATAGTTGGTATTATAATGGCGAAGATATAGATTATCAAGGAAAGATGCCTATGGGGATTTTTCAGGCAAAGTTAGGTTTCCAAGTTTTTTAATATAAAATATGATCGCAAAAATTTATGTGAAATCAATACCCTTTAAAGATTGCATGAAAATTACGTCCCTTTGAACTCAATCTAAAAGGAATGAGCCCGATATTATCGGGCTCATCGCATATAAGTATAATGAATTGTTTGGCTTTGGCCACAGAATCAATACTTTAAAAATTATTTTTTAAAGTTGTTTCTCTTAGAAATGGAATTGGATTCCGATGCTAGGAGAAAAGAAGTCGGTTCCGATTGAGAATGCTTCTGAGCCTTCTCCTTTAATTTTATCCCCATCTGCGTTTTCCAAAGTATAGTGGTTGTAAGATGCACCGTTTAATGTAAATTCAATTCCTATTTTCTTGCTTGGGTAGTATGCAAATCCAGGAGATAGAGCTACTCCGATAGAAGTAGATGATCCTGTTTTGTCACCAACTTCTAAGTCTGCATCAGTCGATTTTGTAGTTCCAAATGCCATTGGCACAGAAAGTTGTCCGAAGAACTGAAATTTATCAGCAACAGGAATGTAGTAACGACCGAAAGGTGAAATTACGAAAGCTTCACTTTTGCCGAAATTTCCTGGAGTTGATGATTTTGCTGATTGATATCCTATGCCGGTACCCACTGCTATGTTGTTATCAACGAAATAACCAACATTAGGAACAATTGAGAAACTGTGTGATGCTTTTGCGTTATCTGCATCTGATTTAGAAGTGCTGTAATGAACATTTCCACCTACAATAAACTGACCTTTGTCTGTTTGTGCTTGAGATGTAAAAACAATACCTCCTAATAGTGCAATTGATAAGAAAATCTTTTTCATTTTGTGTTGTTGTTAAATATGTTTTTAAAATTGTAATTATTTCGGCAATACATTTTGCCTTTTTGTTTGAACAAATATCCTGCTAAATGGGAGGGTATACAAGGGTGGATTATCGGTTAGATTGGTCAATATGTCCGATTGCCATAAGTTGAGAATTAAATGACAATTCGCTATTTAAAAAGAATAGGCCTAACTTTCTTATTAAAAGCAAGTTAGGCCTATTCTTAAATTAAAGTCATTTTTTGGCTTAAAAGTCCAATTTGAAGCGGGCTCTTACTCCCCATTCAGAAACTCCTGGATTGTCCAGGTAAGAGAATCTTTTTACCAGATCTACACGGAAAAGTTTGAAGATATTTGCGATACCCACACTGCCTTCTATATAAGGCTCTCTATTAAGTGTATATGAGATTGGCACACCGTTTTCATCCAATGGGAATTGAAATAAATTATTATTCGTATTATAGTTAGGATTATTCTCGTCTCTTAAACTACCCCATAGTGATTTGAAACTAAATACTTCTCTAAGTTTTAGTTTTTTAACTAATGGAATTTTGTTGAATAAAAAGCCATTCATATAGTACTGTACATCGATAGCGGCATATCGATCACTCATAAATTCCATGAAATTCATTAAGTTATATGAATTTAGTTGATATGCATACGTTTGGTTCGCACGGTGTATAGTTAATAAAGGGAACGGAATGTTATTTCCAAAAATGTAGCCTCCTTCCGTAGTGACATCTGCATAACCCAATTGCGATAAGTATACACGTTTGAAGATACTTGCACTTAATTTATGGTAATTATGCTCACCATCCAAAAATCCTTTCAAACCCATATCGTAATTCAATGTAAAGATTGGGTATTTATTAAAGATAGGGGTGCGGTAAAGTTTTCCCTGATAGTATTGCTCATTTGGAGCATACCGCACCTGGAAGTTTAATTCACTTGTGTTTAGCGATTCAACATTAACCGGATCTCCGGCAGTATTTAATCGCTGATACTTTAAGATTCCAGCAGGGCTTTGTTTCCATTTGGTAAAGCCTGCATTGAAAGATAGATGGTTTTCAAACTCCCGAACGTATTCCAGACGATAGATATCGTTATAGAGCCAACGCTGGTTGTCGCCACGTTTAAAGGACAGTAAGAAGTTATCTTCCTGAACGAATCGCAATTCTTGTCCGGGTATTTTTGTATCTCGTTGAAAGCTTGCTCTTAAATAGTTGCCCGGAAATTTATAGATCGACCTTTTGTTGAATGAATAGGTACCGCTTAAAAAGTATTTCCATTTTTCATCTTTAAAACCATAGGCTGCATATGTTTCTGCATAAAAGCGTTTGTTGAATTCTGGGGTAGTTCTTCCACCTAGTCGTAATCTGAATCCTTCTACGGGATTAAAGCTATAAAAAGTATTTGCTGGTCCCATTTCAAATTTTCCGAAATTTTTATACCCTGCAATAATCAACGTGCTGATATCCATAAATCTTTTGAAAGACTTGATGGTTTGAAGGGTGTCTACATTTCTATAAATAGTAACTTCATCGGCATTTAATGGAATTGGACGGATATCTTCCCAGTAAGCATCATCCTTCTTTTCTTCTGTATTGTATACTAATACTTCACCCGGGCCTGAGTAAACACTATCGGGTTGTGGTTTGTTGAAAATATAGTTTTCGTAGTCAACCGTACGCTGCCCAAAGATTCCTCCACCTTTTTCTGTGATAGCAAATTCCATTGCAAGCGTACTTTTGCTTAGGAAGTAACGACCGTCTTCTTTATTTTTATCGAATTCGAGGTTGGCCTCCAGGCCGCGCATAAAGTTAAGGTTGATATCATTATTAACAGTTAGATAAGCACCTTCTACCGCATAATTGCCTTCCAATGTGATGTATAATTTCCCTTCAAATAGCAGATCCGATTTATTTCGTGGAATGAAACTTAGTTCTACGAGCCATGGGTCATTGGTCTTAATCGTATCGGTAATAAAGAACTTATAGAAGGTAGGCGAATTATTTGCTATCGGACTTAATAACAGGTTGGTCGCAATAGAAATATTGTTATCGTAGATGTTTATATCTTCGTATAGACGGTTGAAGTAAGCAGACAGTCCATCGTTATCAATAAATCTGGGGTCAAACTGAGCTTTCTTATTAGCTAATACATATTGTTTTTTCTTTTCCGGGTCACCTCTATAGTATACATTCGATACTTTCTCTTCCATATAGGCAGGAAGTGTGATGCTTCCTCCCATTTCGGTTGAGTCCTGTTCGTTGAAAAGAAACTGGTAGTTATTAAAGATCTTTTTGTTCTTAAACTTTTCGCTTAAATTACTTAAGGCAAAGGTTATTTTTTCGTATTGTTCGAACTGAACATATTCATGAGCTCCCATTTGGTTCTCGTCTTTATGTTCGATTACTTTTTTGATTAGTTCAACAGCCGGATTATCACGGTTACGATATCTTCCTCTTTTTCCGGTAATTACTACTTCGTCAAGCATATCTTCATTAACATCCATTTGAATATTAATGGTTTGATCTATGCCTGGTTTGAGGTCAACTTCGACAGGAAGATATCCAATGAAGTTGAATTTTAATTTAGTTTGCCCTCCGGATAGTTTAATTGTATATCGCCCGTCGTCATCAGCTGAAGTTCCTATAGTTGAACCGGGAACTGTTATTGTAACGTAAGGAAGTGTTTCACCTGTTACGAGATCTGTTATGACACCTCGTACGCTTGTGCTTTGTCCGAATACGAAACCAGTTTGGAAAAGAACGAACCAGATGAAAGTAGTGAATTTTATTATGGACTTTGTCATTGCATGTTTATGCTTAACCTTGCTTAAAAATTTTGCAAGTATATTGATTTATTATCATATGGGGATTGAAAGAAGTGGAATCTCACTTTGAGATGCCATAACCCGAGTTTTACTTTTGTGGATAAGTGATTGCCAAAAGCCATATCGCTGTGGAACCATAATCAGTAAATCAGCCTGAGTGTGCTTTATCTCTTCTTTTATCGCTTCAATTATCATTTCTGACTGAATGTTTTTATAGGAGTAGGAGATTCCTTCTAAACCTTCACTTATTTGAGACGATTTCGCGAGTTCTGTTACATTATTTTCAAGTTTTCTTATGTTATTCTGAACGTGAAATACTTGAACCTCAGCGTTCGAGAGTTTTGCATACTCTTTAATTGTATTCAAGATGTGAACATTTACCCCTCTCAATACATCACAGGCGTATAATATTTTCTTGATGACCTTAAATTTAACACCCATTGGTATTGCAAGTACAGGAAACTTCTGTTTCATAATTGCAGCTGTTGTCGAGTTGCCGAAAAGTTCCTGCTCTAAAGAATAGGCTGCAGTACCCATAATGACCATTTCTGCATCGTATTTTTGAAATAGATTCTCTAATTCGTCATTTAGTTCTAAGAAGCTTGAATCAAAGTCGACTTCTATTGCGTATTTTTCAGAAAGTTCTACCGCTCTCTTCTTTAACATTAAACTATTGTTATCAAGAAGTTCTTTGAATGCCGTTGCCGGTAATCGAGCGTTGGACGCATGCAAAGGAATGCTAAATGAATTAAATAAAACAATGTTTGTCTGCGCATATTGTGCAGCTGCTCCAGCAAATTCCACTGCATTTTCTGCTTCTTTTGAAAAATCTGTCGCAACAATTAAAGTTTTCATAGATATAAATTAATGTAACATGTCTTTATGGTCTTCAGGATTGTAATTTGCCTGAAGCTCGGCAAGTTTTTTCTTGCCATATGCAATTCTGGTTATTACTACGAACAGAACCGGTACTACGAATATTGCTAATATGGTGGCTACAGTCATACCAGAAGCTACTGTCCAACCGATAGTTTGACGTGAAATTGCACTGGCACCTGATGAGAAGATTAAAGGAATAACACCTAGTATGAATGCAAGAGATGTCATTACAATAGGTCTTAGCCTAAGTTTTACAGCTTCAATGGTTGCCGCAATTATTTCCATTCCCATATCAACACGCTCTTTGGCAAACTCAACGATTAGGATCGCATTTTTTGCTGAGAGTCCAATCAGAGTAATTAGGCCCACTTGCGCATAAATGTTATTATCGAGATAGGGTAGGAACGTGAGTGCAAGTATAGCTCCAAATAGTCCCAATGGAACACTTAATAAAATAGAGAACGGTACCGACCAGCTTTCATAGAGAGCAACCAATAATAAAAATACTACTACAATAATCAACGTAAAGATACTTGCAGTGGCATCTCCAGATTCTTTTTCCTGGTTACTCAGACCAGAGAAAGTATAGCTATAGCCCTCAGGTAATACTTGTGCGGCTGTTTCTTCTAAAGCCGTTAGGGCATCGCCACTACTGTAGCCAGTCATCGCCGAGCCACCTACTTGTATGGACCTGAATAAGTTAAAGTGATTGATAATAGCCGGATTTTCTTCTTTGTTATAAGAAACCATGGTATTTAAAGGTACTTGGGTACCTGCCATATTCGGAACATACAAGTTGTTTAAACTTTCAATAGAACTTCTGTAATTTGTATCGGCTTGTGCTACAACCCTAAAGTTACGTCCGTATCTGGTAAAGTCATTGATATAGCTACTTCCAAAATTAGAAGCGATGGTGCTATAGACACTACCGATCGATACACCCATTTTCTTAACCTGATCGCGGTTAACGCTTACCTTATAACTAGGTGTTCTGGGATTGAATAGTGTGTAAGCCATACCAAGTTCAGGTCTCTGGTTGGCAGCTCCAAGGAACTGTCCTACAACCCCAGAAAAGTTATTAATATCTCCTGCTTGGTGTTCTTGAATTTCAAGTGTGAAACCACCGCTTATACCCAATCCAGGAATGGGTGGAGGTTGTACAGCCTGAACGGTTCCGTCTTTATCGTTTGCGAATTCCTGTGAGACGTTAGCTATTATGTCTGTAACTCCTCTTTCTCTTTCCTCCCATGGTTTTAACTGAACGAAGAAGGTTGCTGCGTTTGATACAAATGCACCACTTAATAGATTGATGCCCGTAATGGAGGTTACACTGGCTATTTCTGAGTTCTTTTCCCGAATGGTTTCAGATACACGATCAACAAAGTCTTGTGTACGAACAGTTGATGAGTTTTCAGGAAGTGAAGCTCCAATTATAAAAATACCTGCATCTTCAGAAGGAATGAATCCGGAAGGTTTTGCTGAAAACAAAGCAAGCGTTCCTACATAGATACAGATTAAAAATACAATTACTAATGGAGATCTTTTTAAACACCATCTTACATTTTCTGAATATTTAGAGGTAATTCTGGCAAACCAGGCGTTGAATTTATAGAATACTCCGCTTAATCCCTTTGATTCTTTATTTAAGCTGGTTGGTTTTAATAAAAGAGCACAAAGTGCAGGTGTTAAAGATAGAGCCACAAATGCAGAGATCAATACTGAGATTGCGATTGTGATTGCAAACTGCTGATATAACTGGCCTACCATTCCAGGGATAAATCCTACCGGTATAAATACTGCTGCCAATATTAGTGCAATAGCGATTACAGGCGCAGAGATGTCTTTCATGGCTTTTTTAGTTGCCTTTTTTGGTGAGAATCCTTGATCAATGTAATGCTGGACGGCCTCCACGACGACGATGGCATCATCAACCACGATACCAATTGCGAGCACGAAACCGAACATGGTTAAAACGTTTATTGAGAAGCCCAGTAAGGTAAAGAAGATAAACGTACCAATAATAGATACCGGAATAGCTAAGACCGGAATCAGTGTTGCCCTCCAACTTTGAAGGAAGATAAATACCACCAGGGTAACCAAAAGAATGGCTTCAATCAAGGTCTTAACAACCGAGTTGATGGAAGCATTTACGACCGATACAGTTTCGTAACCAATTACATAATCTATATCATTTGGAAATGAAGCTTTTAATTCGTCAAGTGCTTTGTAAATACCATCGGCAGTTTGAACGGCATTACCTCCCGGGGTTTGATAGATACCCATCATCGCAGATGTTTTTCCGTTTACTTTTGCACTGATATTATAAGCGAATTGACCTAGTTCTACACGGGCAATGTCTTTTAAATAAACGGCTGATCCATTCGGATTAGTTTTTACGATGATATCTCTGAATTCTTCTTCTGTTGTTAGGGCACCATCTAAGATTACTGAATATTCAAAAGTTTGGTTGCTTTGTTGTGGAGCACCACCTACACTACCGCCTGGTATACGTGTGTTTTGTTCTTGTACGGCTGCTGTTACCTGAGCTGGTGTGATTCCCAAACTTGCCATTTTGGTTGCATCCATCCAGATACGCATACTAAAAGGCTGTCCGAATGCCATTACGTCTCCAACTCCGGGAACACGAAGCATCGCATCTTTTACGTATATATTAACATAGTTTGCCAGGAATTGCTCGTCGTAGGTTCCATTTGGAGAAATCAAACCCAACACCATGAGCATATCTGTATTAGCTTTCTTTGTTGTAACACCTAAACGTCTTACAGGCTCAGGAAGGGAAGGTTCCGCTATTCCTACTCTGTTTTGAACATCCAATGCTGCAATATCGATATCGGTTCCTACTTCGAACGTTACTGTAATGGTTGAACGACCGTCAGCAGTACTTGAGGAACTGATGTATTTCATCCCCGGTGTACCGTTAATCTGACTTTCTATTGGTGTAGTAACTGTTTGCTCTACGGTTTGTGCGTCAGCACCTGTATAGGTTGCTGATACTGTTACTGTTGGAGGTGCGATGGTAGGGTATTGGCTGATTGGTAGACCTGTTAAAACAATGGTACCAACCAAGACAATTAGTATAGAGATAACGATGGCCATGGCCGGTCGTCTGATAAAAATTTCTGATATCATATCCTTTGTGAATTAAATAAGTTCTAGTTTGTTGTTTCAGCAGCGGTATCAGGTGTAACTTGAATGGTTGCACCAGGACGAAGTTTCATGGTTCCTTCAGAAACAATTACTTCACCTTCTTTTAAACCGTCTGTAACTACAATTTGGTCTTGAACTGTACTTCCTGTTTGTATAATTCGCTGAGCCACTTTACTACTGTCACCAACTACGAATACGGAGTAATTTCCTAATTGTTCGGTTACAGCTTTATGTGGTATGATTAATTGAGGGACACTTGATTTGTTTAAAACTTTTACATTGCAGGTCATGCCTGATACTAAAACGCCTGCAGGATTTGGATAGCTAATCCTTACTTTTATAGTTCCTGTTCCTGGGTCAACAGCTCTGTCGATTGCTACAATGCTTCCATTTAATGAATATTGAATTCCATTTTGCTCAATGCTGAAAATGGAATCGCTGATGCTTTGAGAAGGATTCTTCTGTAAGTCAAGGAATCTTTGTATATCTTTTTGATTAACGGAAATATCAACTGCCATTGGATCGTTTGTTGATACGGTGTTTAATAAAGTAGAACCCGGACTAACCAATGCACCTAGTTTAACCTGCGAAATACCAATTGTTCCTGTTAGAGGAGATGTAATTACCGAACGGTTCAAATTAGCCTGTGCTGTTGCGAGATTGGCTTGAGCAGCTGCTACTTGTGAAGAAGCATTTGCTAAATCTGTTAAGGCATAATCTACGCGTTGTGTGGCAATTGCTTCTTTTTCTGCCAAGGCTGTATAGCGTTGTGCATCTTTTTCTGCTTTTGTTTTATTAGCTTGAGCAACTTCTAAATTGGCTTTGGCCGAGTTGTAAGCTGCTATATAATTGGTACGATCAATCTCATATAGTTTTTGACCCTTTGTTACTTTCTGTCCGTCACTTACATAAATAGCAGTAATGTAACCACCCACTTCCGCACGAAGCTCAACCTCATTGAGAGCAACAACAACTCCCGGATATGTGTCGGTTGTTGTAATATTTTTCTTTTCAACGGTATAGGTAGAGACGGCTGTTGGAGGTGGGGCAGTTTGTTGTGCCTGTTGTTCTGTACCTCCGCAAGCAGCAAGAAGTATAGAACCTGTTAATATTGTTAAACCTGATTTTATTGAGTCGAAATTCATTGCTATTTGTTATTGATTTAAGGAAATGGTGCCTAATGCTTGTTGTACGTCTAGTTTAGCTGAAAGTAAACTGTAGAGTGTATTGAGATAATTGAGCTGGGCCGTTCTAAGGTCGGTTTCGGAAGTCATGAGATCTAAATATGCTTTTATACCTTCATCGTATTGTAATTTGATCGTATTGTAGACCTCTTCTGAAATCTCAACATTTTCTTTTGCTGTTCTCCAGTCATTTAAGTTTGCTTTATAGGAAGCCATCGCTTGTTCATATTGACTGTTGATTTGATTTTTGGTATTGATTAAATCCAAGTCGATACGGTCTTCGAGAAGTTGCGACTTTTTAATTTCTTGAATTCGTTTTGTTCCTTGAAAAATCGGGATGGATAATCGTAAACCAACGATAGATCCAGGGTAAGATTGATCGTATAGGTTTCCAAAATCGTTATTGTTAAAGGCCCAATTATAATTAATAAAGCCTGATAGACTTGGTAAGAACTGGAGTTTGCTATAGCTGGTATTAATTTGTTGAAGCTGTCTTTGAGTTTGAAGCTCGCGGAATTCGACGCGATTTTGATAGTTTAATATAGCGCTTGTGTCAAGCAATACGCTTTGTTCCATCTCTTCTCCGTTAAAGGATAGGCTTAAGTCCTTTTCTGCATTATAACCAATCAAAGCTTTTAAATAAGCATACTTATATTTCAATAGCTCTTCTGTTCTTCTCAAGTCAGCTTTAGAATTACTTAAGCTGATTTGAGCACGTTGAAAATCAGTTTTATCAACTAAACCAACTTCATATTGTGCTTTAGCATCTTGAAACTGTTTCTCTAAGCGATTAATATTTTCTGAAATGATTTTTAGCTGTTCCTGACTTGTTAGAATATCGTAATATGCTTTGCTTACATCAACAATTGTATTGATACCTTGTCTTTCAGTATTTAAATCATATTGCTGACGATAGTATTTAACTGATTTAGAGGCTTGTATTAATCCCGCATCCAAGATTTTCTGATCTGCTTGCAAAGTGATATTAGATGAGTTTTTAGAACCCATACTTATATAGGAGGTCTCTCCTCCGATAGTAAGCGGACTAACTTGTTGTTTTAAAGTGTGATTAAGGTCGGCATTTGCAGTAATTTGTGGTAACCAACCAGAAAGTGCGGAATTGATGTCTCTTTCTCCAATTTCTTCATCGATTAAAGCCTGTTTAATTTCAGGCTTGTTTTTTAAGGCATATTCAACAAGTTGTGGTAGTGTTGCATTTTGAAGTGTGGGATCATTGACTTGCTGAGCTTGGGAAAAGTTGGGTAAGAAAATGGCTATCAGACCAATATAAAGGAAGATTCTTTTACAATTTTTCATCAATATGATTTGTTTCTTTAGATGTAATGAGCGAATTAAAATAATTAAAAAGCTCTCTGTTTTCTATTGCTAAAAATAAAGCGCAAAGAAAGCGATAAATCAAAATCTAAAAAAGGCTTGCTTGTCGGTTGTTTTGGTCTAAATGGCGTATTTTACTTAAAAGTAGTTTCAGGTGACATAAAGGAATTGTGACAGACTTTGGTGAGGTACTATATTGACCAATTTAAACGAATAATCAACCTTTTGTGAGGAAAGTTTTCAGATATTATTATCGAAATAATAATATATACACGAGTTATTTGCAATAATTATTTTGTAAAAGTAGATAAAATTAATAATTTGTCAAAAAAAATCGAGCAAATGTTGTATTTCTTTTTTCCATATTAATGGAATAAATGGCCAATTTGTTGGAACTTATTTTGTGAATGCAGTGTAATTTTCTATTTGAAGTGCTCATTTATATCAATATTGAAGAAGATTAAACTATTTTTGCAGGATTAAATCGTGGTCTAATTGCGATATGTAATTAGGTGATAGATAGATTGTTTTTATTATTGAAAAGTAAATAGTTGATGGGAGTGGATAGTATTAGTAAGGTTTCGAGTCAAATATATCAGAAAGCGGACCTAGACCATAGTAAGGTTAAGTTTGGACATACCGTTTTGAATGGTTTTTCGGTTATTGAAGAATTTAATGTCTGTAAGCGAGCTGACTTTGGATGTAATTTTCGCGCAGATTTTATGTCTATTTTTATAGTAACCGGGGGGCAGGGAGTGATTAGCCTTAATATGGAAGACATACAAATTAAAGAGAATAGTTTGATTCATATAGCTCCTAATATGTTGTTAGGTCCTTTACCTGAAAATCAATCGCTATCTATTTCTGGACTTAGCTTTACAACTGATTTTATTGCAGAGATTGGTTTGCCAGAAGGTACTTCTGAGATATTTAGCTATTTTTCTTCTAAATTCTTTCCAGTTTGGAACTTGATACCTGAAGATGCAGTGCTTGTTAAGCGACAAATCAGGTTATTGGTTGAGCATATTAAGGAATATGCTATTCATCCTTATGGGAAAGAAATACTCATTCATGGTTTCTATATTTTTATGTTTGAGATAGGTGCTTTAGCACGGAAGTATACACAGATGACCCGTTTAAATTTCTCTCGTCAAGAAAGTTTGGTTATCAAATTCAGCAACCTTGCACAACAGCAGTTTAGAGAAGTTCGTACGGTTAAAACCTATGCAGATCAATTAAATATCTCTGCCAAATACTTAACAGAGGTAGTAAAAGAATATTCCGGAAAAAATGCTAGTGAAATTATAAATGATCTTGTTATATTGGAGGCGAAGTTTTTATTGAGTAAGTCTCAATTAAGTATTGGTGAAATAGCTGAAAGGCTAAACTTTAGTGATCAATCCTTTTTTGGGAAGTATTTTAAGAGACAAACGGGACTTTCTCCCAAAGCTTTTCGAGAAGCTGATTATAAATAATATGATGAAGTATACAAGACTGTTTTCAATTTTATTTTTACTTAGTATTTTATGGCTTCCTGCATTTTCCCAACAGGATAGCATTCCGGTAACCACCATTGTTGAAAAGGTTAATAAACAGATAACAGATATTCCTTTAGAGAAAGTGTATCTCCACATGGATAAACCCTATTATGCTGTTGGTGATACTATTTGGTTTAAGGCTTATCTTACATCTGTTCAGAATGTTCCATCAGAGTTAAGTAAAATTGTTTATGTAGATGTTCTAAGCAGTAAGGATTCAATTGTTGAAAGTATTAAGATTCCAGTAATAAACGGTGTTGCGCCTGGAAGCATTCCAATTTCCGTTGATTCGTATAAACAAGGAAATTATCATGTTAGGGCTTATACGAGATGGATGCTAAACTTTAGTTCGAAGTATTTCTATTCAAAAAATCTGCTCATTGGAAATGCAATAAATAAAGACATCAGTACAAATATAACTTTTAATAGTACTTCTACAGATAAGAATGTAAAGGTAACTGCTCAGGTTTTATTTCAAAACGAAAACAATATGCCTTTAAGTAACCAAAGAGTAAACTGGGAAGTTATAGTTGATTATGAACGAATTGCCAGGGGAAGAGGAGATACAGATGCGAATGGTTTATTGAATATTGATTTTAGCAGTTCGAAAGATGTTGATTTAAGGAGTGGCGAACTCTTGGCAACAATTGATATAGGAAAGGCGAAGCCTATTAATGTCAGCTTTCCTTTGAATAAGGCTGCGTCAGAAAATGATCTTCAGTTTTTCCCTGAAGGGGGAGATTTAGTTGCTGGCCTACCTTCGGTGGTTGCTTTTAAAGCTTTGCGTTCAGATGGTTTGGGTGTTGAGCTAAAGGGTACTGTTGTAGATGCTGAAGGTACTATTGTGTCAGAAATAACTTCACAACATCTGGGTATGGGTAAGTTCTCATTTACTCCAGAAAGTAATAAGATATATTTTGCAAATGTTGAATTTGCGGATGGAAGTAAAGGGACTTTTAAATTGCCAGGTGTAAAATCGGAAGGAATCACTGTTTCTGTCGATAACAGCGATTTGAATAATCTGAAGTTTGTTATGCGTGCTAATGCTCCTTATGTTGAGAAAAACTTTAATTCAGGTTTCTATGTCATAGGTCGCAATGGCGGTGTTGTTTA
Source organism: Albibacterium sp. (assembly GCF_035514885.1). Lineage (NCBI taxonomy): Bacteria > Pseudomonadati > Bacteroidota > Sphingobacteriia > Sphingobacteriales > Sphingobacteriaceae > Albibacterium > Albibacterium sp. The sequence goes on from NZ_DATJCH010000010.1 coordinate 129,001, forward strand.
TTATGCGGCTCAGAGTGTTTTGCGCAATCAAGAATATATAGCATCTATTCCTAAGAAAAATTTTCCAACAGGTATTGCCCAATTAAGTATTTTATCGTCTTCAGGAAATATTCTTAGCGAACGTATTGTTTTTATTAAACAGGCCGATTCTCTTAAGATGGATTTAACATCTGATCTTCCAAAATATACCCAAAGACAGAAGGTTCAAATGAAATTGAATGCAAGTTCGGGAGGGGAACCTTCTTTAGGAAGTTTCTCTGTGGCTGTTATTGATGAAAGTAAGGTGCCGGTTAATGAAGATAAGGAGACAACCATATTAAGTAGTTTGCTTTTAACTTCTGATATTGAGGGTTATATAGAAGAACCTAATTATTATTTTTATCAAGTAGATAGTAAGAAGTTATCTGATCTGGATCTTTTAATGTTGACACAGGGTTATCGCAGGTATACGTATAAAGATATATTAGCTAATAAGCCACCAGCAATCTCTTATTTGCCCGAAAGAAGTTTAGCGGTATCTGGAACGATCAGAAGAAAGGATGGCATGCCTTTGGCGAATGGACGTTTACTATTGCAAATCCCTGAAAGATCATTTTATAAGGATGGTAAAACGGATGATAAAGGACGCTTTAGTTTTACTGACCTTGCATTTCAAGATTCAGTTGAAGTGGTTATAAATGCTCGCAATAATCTGAATTCTGAGAATTTAATGATTATGACCGATGGAGAGCCTTTTCCTGAACCGGATATAAGTGCCAGTGCACCAGATGAAGTTATAAATATTGACAATGCCTTGAAAACATATCTTCAGAATAGTAAGCTGGAAAATAGTTCTGGCTTTTTGTTAAGAGAAGTTGAAATTGAGGTGAGAGCTCCGAAAGCTCCGAGTCATGCAGATTATGGTGCGCTTTCTGGTTTGAGCATGCAGGCAGATTACCTTTATAAAGGTGATCAACTTGCTGGTTGTAATAACTTAATAAGTTGTTTGACGGGAAGTATGGGACTGACGTATGTGGATAGAATACTGTATTTAAGTCGTTCTTATAATACAGGTAATCGACTGCCAATAGAGATTTATGCTAATGGTTTGCAAGTAGACGTTAATTATCTTATGGGAATACAGGTGGAGGGAATTGAATCTATTGAAGTGTTTAATGATGATGGGGTAAGCGGAATTAATGCTAGAAACAGAACAAAAGGAGTATTAGTAATTAATATGAAAGAGGTTAAGAAGACGAAAGTAAGTGCACAGGATATTGCTGATCTTTTTGCTCCAACCAACGTAATGACCTTTATGCCTAATGGATACAGTGCTGAAAGGCAGTTTTATGTGCCGAAATATAGTGGCCCTCAAACTACTATGCAATCCAAAGATAATAGAACCACTGTATATTGGAATCCATACCTCTTAACGGATGAGAAAGGAGATTTGAATTTTGAATACTTTAATTCTGATGGTAAGGGAACCTTTAGAGTGGTAGTTGAAGGTATTGATGCAAACGGCCATATTGGAAGATCTGTATATCGCTATCAGGTTCAATAAGTAAGAGAAGAGAATAATAAAAGTCCCAAAATTGGAATAATCTATTCTAATTTTGGGACTTTTTAAATTAAAGTATCTTTAAAAACTTTAAGGCATATTCTTCTTTTCAACTGTCCAGTTGGCATCTTTTGCTAGTCCGGGAGGGTTGCCGGTAAACATTTTACCTGCTTCTTTATCACCTTTTAATTGCCACAAGTACCATGCGGTAGCTACTTTGGCAAATTCGCCACCATGCGGCTGACCATAAGTTCCCCCGTGTCCAACATCCATATTGGCAACAAAAACAGGAACATGATTAATCCGTTTAAAATCGTCCATACCATTGCCATAAGCAATATCTTTTTCACCTCCTAGAACGTAAAGTGTTGGTGTATGTAGCTTTTCTAATTGATCTTTGGTAAGAGCTGGCATGCCAGGCATACCACCACCTGGTGTTCCAATAATACCACTGTTGTATATAACGGCTGTAGTAACACGTTTATCAGGAGCAGTTTCAAGTGTCTGCAAACCTCCGCATGACATGCCACTAACAGCTATTTTTGTAATATCTATTTTATTGTATAACGGACTTGTTTTGTCGCTGTTCTGTGCTATAGCCCAATTAATAGCATCAGTCATTTGCGAAGAAGTTGATCTGCCACTGCCTTTCTCACCTTCGAGAGGCATAGGACCAATTGCTACTACAAGGAAACCATGCGAAGCTACTTCTGATAGAAAGTTTACATGTTCCCAAGGAGAATTTGCACATGCTCCATTGCCCCAAGCTATAATAGGTAATTTGTTATTGCTGTTGAATGGGGTAAGGTTGTCAGGTCTAAAAACTGTATGTGTTGGCAATGAGCTTTCCTGTAATGCTATAGCTTTATACAAGCCTGTGCCTCCATCCTCTATAACTCTGGATGTTGGTCTTGGAGAAGATGTATTTACCTGTGCATTAACGGTATGAAATAAGCCGGAAACTGCAAAAATAAAACAAATTAGTAATGCATTTTTTTTCATAAATTTAGGTTCTTGATTAAGATATTTAGGTTTTTGATTAAAATTATAATATAAACATAGGCTTTTTGAAATAATTAAGTATAAATTAATTGTATTTTCTTGCATGAATTTACGTGTTGTTCATAGTCAGAAACATGCAATTTATTTTTGAGTGTAAGGATAATTATGATAATATGTTGAAATTATAGGTGTGAATTTTATTTGAAAATAGAAGAATATGCTGGTCGAAATTAATCCAAAAATACCGATGCGGAATAAAACTGCAACAAGAGAATTTTACTTGAATAAATTAGGTTTTAAGGAACTTGGGAATGTTGACTATGATGGTTATTTAATGGTGCAAAAGGATCATATCCAAATACATTTTTTTGAATTCAAAGAGCTTGACCCAAAAGAGAATTACGGACAGGTATACATACGAACAGATGATATTGAAACATTATATCGGTCGTTTTTAGATAGGGAATTAAATATTCACCCGGCGGGACATTTACAGTTAAAACCTTGGGGGCAAAAGGAGTTTTCTATGCTTGACCATGATAATAATTTATTGACATTCGGGCAAGGCTAGTGATATTTCCTACCTTTGAATTTTGCAAACCAAAAGCTTACAATGAAAAATATTGGAAATACATCGCTCGATGAGTTTTATAAGCAAGCGGTTGACTTTTTAGGTAAAGATGTTCAAACACTTTTGCCTCCTGGTATTCATAAAGAGATTGGGCATTTTAATGTGTTTGATATTTTCGAAACTATCAGGCAGGTGAAGCAAAAACAAGTAATGCCTTATAACCGCAGATCTTACTATAAAATAAGTTTAATAAGAGGGAAGAATCGGGCAGAATATGCAGATAAGGTTATTGATATAGAGCATAATGCATTGTTGTTTGCATCACCTAAAGTGCCTTACCACTGGTTTCCGTTAGATGAGAATCAATCCGGATCTTTTTGCGTATTTACAGATGCTTTCCTCATTAAAAATAAATCTGGAGTTATGCTTGATGAGCTTCCGATTTTTAAATCGGGTGGATATCCAGTCTTTGAGATAACAGATAAGCAGGCAGAAGAAGTTGGGTTTCTATTCAGGAAAATGCAAGAGGAAATAGCATCGAACTATGAATTTAAGTACGATTTGCTTCGGAATTATGTATTGGAGCTTATACATTATGGTCAGAAGTTACAACCTCCCAGAACTTTGCACCCCAACCAGAATGCAGCTTCTCGCATTCTTTCACTGTTTGTTGAGTTGCAGGAAAGGCAGTTCCCAATGGAATCTCCAAATCAAAGGCTGCAATTACGGACCGCAAAAGAATATGCAGATCGACTTGCGATCCATGTCAATCATCTCAATAAAGTTTTAAAGGAAAATACCGGAAAGACGACCACAGAAATCATCAGTGGGCGAATTATACAGGAAGCGAAGATTTTGCTGAAACAAACAGACTGGAATATTTCTGAAATATCATATAGTCTGGGTTTTGAAGAAGTTGCGCATTTTTCTAATTTTTTCAAGAAGCAAACCGCTGTAACACCGCTTAGCTTTCGATCATAAATTATAATTATTTGAATTTTGCAAACATGAGATTGATGCTTGCAAACATTATGCTGCCTATCATTCGATCTTTGTTGTATCAAATAAAAAATATAAAAGATGATAACAGCAAAAAATAAAACTGCACTTGTAACTGGTGGAAGTCGAGGTTTGGGTAGAAACATGACTATCAGCTTGGCTAAAAAAGGAATTGATGTTGTAATAACATACCAAAGTAATCAACAGAAAGCTGAAGAGGTGGTAGCCGAAATACAGGCGCTTGGTCAAAAAGCCACAGCCTTCCAGTTGGATGCTGCTAATATTCAATTGTTTGATGAGTTCTATACTATGTTAGGTGAATATTTAAAGGAGCAGACAGGCATTTCTAAATTTGATTTTCTTATTAACAATGCTGGCACAGCTTTGTATGCACCGTTCGCTGAAACTACGGAAAATCAGTTTGATGATGCAATGAATATCCATTACAAAGGTGTATTTTTCTTTACGCAGAAAGCTTTGCCATTTCTTAACGATGGTGGACGAATTATTAATATCTCCTCGGGACTTACCCGTTTTTCTTTTCCAGGCTCTTCAGCTTATGGATCTATGAAAGGTGCGGTCGAAGTTTTGACAAAATACCTTGCAAAAGAATTGGGTACGAGGCATATTGCTGTAAACGTAGTAGCTCCCGGAGCGATTGAAACAGATTTTGGTGGCGGCCGGATAAGAGATGACAAGGAGAGGAATGCAAATGTTGCAAGTTATACTGCGTTGGGCCGTGTAGGTTTGCCAGATGATATTGGAGGTGTTGTATCTTTTTTATGTACTGAGGATGCAGGTTGGATTAATGGACAACGTATCGAAGTATCTGGAGGAATGGTTCTTTAATTAGTACTCTCCTAATCATTCTTTGCATTATAAATTGTACATTGTATTATAAGGCATGAATATACATGGTATTTGAATTCACTACTTCCTTCGATTTTGATTTTATTACAGACTTTTCAAAAAAATACAATCTAACTCTTAAAGATAATTACATCTCTATTCCACCTTCGATGGGAAAAGGATATGTAAGAAAGATAGAATTTGAACCAGATTTTAGACTGTTAATTCACAAGTATAAACTTAAGGAAGATTTTGTCATCAAAAGAAACCCTTCAACACGGGCAAATGACCTATTGAGCATTTTCTTTTATAGTAATGAACAGCCAGTTGATTTAGTATATAATCGTGAACAGCCTATAAAATTTTCACAGAAAAGCGGATCGGCAATACAGATTACTACAAATGATTTAAAATCAGTTATCCGGTTTCCTGCAAATACAGAAACACAATATGTAGTGGTTGGTATTACACCGTCTAAATTAAATTCGTTATTAACTATTGAAAAAACTACTGGTGTTTTACAAGCAATTACAAAAGGATCAGCATCCTTTATGTATTTTGAAAGTATGAACTCAGAGACACAGCAGATTTTGAAAAATATTTCTGCAATCAATATGAATGATAACTTAAGCCATTTTCTTGTTCAAATTAAAGTGCAGGAACTGTTATATCATTTGCTTTATAAGCTATCTCAGAGAGAGAATACTTCCCAGAAAGCTGTCAATAATTCAGATATTGAAAAACTAACGGGTGTGCGTAATATTATTTTAGAAAATATAAGTAATCTTCCTTCAATTCACACACTTGCTGTTACAGTCGGTATGAGTGAAACTAAGCTGAAGCTTTTATTCAAACAGATTTATGGTGATACAATTTACAATTACTATCAAAAAGTAAGAATGGAAGAAGCAGCTTTTCTCTTAAATCATGCTGGAATTTCTGTTTCAGAGGTGGGCTATCAACTTGGTTTTTCAAACCTCAGTCACTTTAGCCGCCTATTTAAAAGACATTATGGGATGGCACCTAAAAAATATAGTCAGCAACCGCTCTAATTGAATGCAAGTCTTTATTTTCTTCAAAATCTTTATCTTCTTCATAGTCGAAATATGCGTAACCGATTTTTTTCAAATCTCCGTAAATTTCACATAATTGACTTCCAGCATAATAACAAGAGCCGGCAAACTTTTTTTCGTTTGCGTTAAAGATACTATTGGTAAGCAAAAAATAAGATTTACTATTAATGGAATTTTTCAATAGTTGATGTGCTTCAATTATTGCCTTCCCATAAAGTTTTTCAAAATCGCTAATTTTATAGGTTGATATTTCTCCATAATGAGCAATAAGTTTTAAGGTTAAATCAATTTTAAAACCGTTTTTGTCGCTTAACTCTTTCACTTTTTTTTGAAAGCTGCTGAGCATGATTTCATATTGGTCTTTTATCTGTACTGGAGTTAAGCTATCCTTAATATAAAAGAGAATTGCGTCTCCTTCTATTTCAGAAATTTTGAGATCTAGAACGTTATTATTTATGATAACCTGAAGAAGCTGTCTTGTTATTTCACGACCTGTTGTGAATTCCGTTTCATTGACAAACTTTGTAAATCCACTAATGTCCGGAATTAAGATTGTACCCTTAAATGAATTATCTGATGTATGGAATTTGGTGCTGCTTGATGGTTTTTCTAATACTAATGTACTCATATTATGAATTTCTGTTCTTTTCAATCAATGAAATAAACTCATCTTTTATACCGTCACATATAACGACCGAGTTGTATGTACAATTTTCTCTAACTACGGGATCAAAGCTATGTATCTTTATTTTTGAAGGCTTGAATTCTTTGCATTGTAATTGTGTAAACATATTCAAAGCAGCCTTTGAAGTAGCATAAGCCGTTAAATAATAGTTCGAATAACAGAACCCTTCTTCCTTCATCTTAGTTATGTCACCTAAAGCACTTGTAATGTTAATAATAGTGGGATTTTCGCTCGCTTCCATAAGTGGCTTTAGTACTTGAATAACTCTTATTACTGCAAATAGATTTATTTCGTAAAGCTTTTTTACGTCCTCTATGTTTATCTGATCTATCTTTTGTCCAAAGCCATTCACAACCTCGGCGTTATTAATTAGTAGATCCAGTTTTCCCCAAGAAGACTTTACCCTGGTATACAATCGAGTCAAATTACTCTCAGACGTAAAATCTACTTCAATTAACTCATAACCTCGTATATTGTCACCTTCCTCAGATAGAAGCTTATAACTTTCGCCACAGGCCGCAAGTATCACTTTGTAATTATGTTCTAATAGAATATTGGCAAGTGTTTTTCCAAAACCATTTCCGGCCTCGGTAACTAGTGCTATATTATCCTCTTTCATCTTCATCTTTTTTAATTTAAAAATGCTTATGTCTTCCTAAATTCATTTGGAGTTGTTCCACTCTGTTTTTTAAAGAACCTCGTAAAATGAGTCGGTTCTTGAAAGTTTAAACGATAGGCAATCTCTGCAATGTCTAATCCTGAGTATTTGAGTAAACTTTTACTCTCAAGAAGTAGTCTTTCATGTATAATATCTTTAGCACTCTTGCCAGTATGTTTTTTTACCGTTGTAGTTAAGTAATTGGGCGTGATATTAAGTTTCTCCGCATAATCACTTACATTCTTGGTGTCTACATACATTTTATCTACCAGCCCTTCAAACCGGTTGGTTATTATCTGCGATCTTGATAAATGGTTTTCCGTTGTCTTGTTTCTTTCGAAAATAGCTTTACAGAAATAAAGAAAGGAGCCTAGCATTCCTTCTAACATCCTTTCCTGATAGGGGTGAGGGTTTTTGAATACAGAATTCATTCTCTCTATATCATAAAACAGTGTCTTATGTTCATCTTTTGTCAACACAAATGAGTAGTTCTCAGTAATTTTTAAAAAAGGAAAATCGCCTACTAAATCGGGAAACGACTTCGCAAGAAATTCCTTTTTAAACATAATAAAGAACCCAGTCATATTCTTATCCCTCACCCAAGAAAATATCTGTCCGGGAATGACGAACAGTAAAGGATAACCTTCCAGTTTTACGGTATCTGCATTCAGATTAAATTCTGTACTCCCATAGTCGCTCAACAATCCTATTTGATAGAAGTCCTGCCGATAAGGTGCCATACACCTTCTTGCAGATGGTTCTAAGCTTTCAGCATGAAAAATATCAAAGTCAGGAATATTGCTTCTATGTGGAAAATCAATAGCTTCGTAAAATTCATCAAAAGTTTCAAAAACCGGTATATCAGCCTTTTTCATCAAATATCTATTATCTCGGTTAACTACGGTACAACAATACCATTACTTACAAATATCATAAATTAATTATCATTCCGGTTTTCTGAAAGTTTCATTTCTTCAAATTTTTGATTTACCTCATCTTCAGTAATAATTTCCCACCCACCTCCTAAGGCTTTATATATAGCAATTAGTGACGTTGCGGAAGATATTTCGCTAAGTGCCAGAGAATTCTCTGCCACAAGTAATGCATTATCTGCACTTAAATAATCAATGAAATTATCAAGCCCCGCATTAAACCTTTGTTTTGCAAACTCTGCAGCCTCTGCACTAGCACGTGAAGATGTACGTAAAATCTCCCTTCTTTTCAGTTCATGAGTATAATTACTTAAAGAGGTTTTAATTTCTTCCAGTCCCTCTAAAACAGTCTTTTCATATTGGTTAACCGCAGCTAGTGTTAATGCGTCGTCTCTTCTAATTTGTTGCTTTACACGTCCTAAATTAAAAGCTGCCCAACTGATGCTTGGAAAAATGCTCCATGTAAATGACTCACGACTTCCAAAGTTTGAAAAATCCACAGCAGAAAAACCTATCGAACCGCCAAATTGAATCTTTGGATAAAGGTCAGCGACGGAAATATTGTATTGTGCAATCCTCTCCTGCAAAATGGCCTCTGCTAGTCTGACATCTGGTCTACGACGTAGCATCTCCTGCACATTTCCAATTGTAATGGATTCTGGTAAGCTTGGTAGCGGTTGTTTTTTAACAATTGATGAACTTAAATTTCCAGGAACTTCACCGACTAAAACACTTAAGCTGTTTTTTAAGGCTTCAATCCTCGCATCCAACCGCGGCATACTTGCACGCGTTGTTTCTAACTGTGCAAGTGCTCTAGATACATCCAACTTATTGCTTGTACCAGCTTCTGATAGCTTCACCGTTAAATTATAGGTTTCTTCCTGGCCTGTTAAATTCCGTTTTGCTATATCGTACAAATATTGAGTGCCTCTTAATTCAAGGTAATTGTTTGCTACTTCAGCAAAAATACTGATGTAAACACCATTCATATCTGCCAATGCTTGTTGGTTATTGGCATAAGCACCTCTAATTCTATTGGAGACTCTTCCAAAAACATCTACCTCCCAAAATGCATCAAAACTTGTATTGTAAGTACTATAGGTTGGATTTTCACCTGGCGCAAATACATTTTCACCTGTTCGGGTTCTCGTATAATCACCATTTGCTGTGATCGTAGGTAATCTGTCTAATTTTGTACCCTTTAACATGGCTCGAGAGGCTTGAAAATTTGCAACTGCTGAGTTTATGTCCAGGTTGTGTTTCCTTGCCTTTTCAATAAGAGTATCCAATACAGGATCATTGAATTCTGACCACCATTCCATCGTTATGGCTGTAGTCTTAAAAACTGAATCTGCTAGTTCTTGTTTCAGGAAGCTGTCTTTTATTGAAACATTTGATACTGTATTATAATCTCGCTTTCTAATACCACAAGAAACAAACACCAGTAATAAAAGGGTTATTAATAATGAACTTTTCATTTTGTATTTTTTTATTTGTTCAATTCATTGTTTGTTGATTCTATTTCCTTCTTTTTAGGCTTAGTCGTCCATTTCCTGCCTAGGTAATAGAATAGTGGTGTAAGAAAAACTCCAAAAATTGTCACTCCAAGCATTCCACTGAATACCGCAATCCCAAGTGAAACTCGTAGTTCAGCGCCTGCACCAGTAGAGAGTGCCAAGGGCAATACCCCCAAAATAAAGGCCATTGCTGTCATCAAAATAGGACGTAACCTTAACCTTGAAGCTTCTATAACAGCTTTTTTTAATTCTATTCCCTGTTCTTCCAGTTGTTTAGCAAATTCGACGATTAATATGGCATTCTTACTTGCAAGACCGACCAGAACGACCAAGCCTATTTGCACCATTATATTATTGTCTAATCCTGCAATATCTACACCTATCATTGCAAATAGAAGTACCATAGGCACAATAAAAATGACAGCTAGTGGTAAAACTAAACTTTCAAATTGAGCAGCTAATAGAAGGAAAACGAAGACTACAGCCAAAAGAAATGCTATACTTGCTGTATTCCCTGTCTGTTTCTCCTGATAGGCAATCTCTGTCCATTCGTAAGAAATACCCTGCGGTAGAACTTGTTCTGCCAATTCCTCCATTCTATCCAATGCTTGTCCTGAGCTATATCCCGGTGAAAAAGATCCATTTAAAGAAGCAGAAGGATACATGTTGAATCTTGGTATTATGGATGCTCCAGCTATGTTTTCTTGCTTGGCAATCGTGCCTAGCGGAACCATTCCTCCTTCATTATTCCGTACCTTAATCTTTAATATATCTTCCGGTGTTAAGCGGTTTGGCGCGTCTGCCTGAGCAATAACCTGAAATGTTCTTCCCAGATAGTTAAATTCATTCACAAACGCAGATCCCATATAGACTTCAAGGGACTGAAAGATATCTTGAACATTTAGATTCAGTTTTTCTGCTTTTACACGATCTATGTCCAGATATAATTGTGGAGTTTGATTATTTAAAAAGGTAAATACATTACTTAGCACCGGGTCTTGGTTCGCTGCCAAAGCAAGTGCATTAGTAGCTTCCAGTAATTTATCTGTTCCTAAGTTTCCTCTATCCTGAACCATCATTTTAAAACCACCGGCATTACCAATACCACTAACCGATGGGGGAGGGATTACCAAAACTGTAGCCTCATCAATTTGAGCCATTGTTCCTTGAATCGTTCCCATTAAATCCTCGTATTTAATACCCTTGTCATCTCTGTCATCAAAATCGTCAAGTACTAGAAATGCTACAGCCGAGTTGGACGCATTTGTAGACGATATTGGGTCGTATCCCGTAAACGATATGGCATCTGCCACCCCGTCAATTTTCAAGGAAGCATCTAAAACCTTTTTTACCACATTATCTGTACGAGATAAAGAAGATCCAGGTGGCAATTGAATTACAGTAATAAAATATTGCTGATCCATCGCCGGGATAAATCCTTTAGGAACTCTGTTAAACTCAAATCCGGTAAGTAAAATCAGTCCGAAATAAACGAACAGAACCATAATTGATGACCGTACAAGTTTTCGAACGCCATTTCCATACCTGTTAGAGATATTCTCCATAAACAAGTTGAACTTGTCTCCGATATAAATAAAAGGCTTAAGAATTATAAAAGGCTTACTTTCATTTTCTTTTTCCTCATGGCGCATTAGTAGAGCAGCCATTGCCGGACTTAAGGTAAGCGAAACAAATACCGAAATAGTGGTAGCTACGGCAATCGTCAATCCGAATTGTTTATAAAACTGACCAGATATACCTTCTAAAAAAGCAGTGGGAATGAATACTGCAATTAGCACTAAACCGATAGCCACCAATGCACCACCAACTTCATCCATGGTTTTAACAGCAGCTTCTTTTGGCGATAAGCCTTTTCTCAAGTATCGCTCCATATTTTCCACCACGACGATGGCGTCATCTACAACTATACCAATGGCTAGTACAAGTCCAAACAGGGTTAGTGTATTCAAAGAAAATCCCAGAGCTTGCATGATAGCAAAAGTTCCTATTAAAGAAACCGGTATGGCTAATATTGGAATGATAGCAGCCCTCCATGATTGTAAAAACAAGAGAATTACAAAAATAACCAACAGTACCGCCTCAAAAATTGTATGGTAAACCTCATCTATTGATTTTTGAATGAATCTGGTAGGGTTGTATGCAATCTTATATTTAAGATCTGATGGAAAGCTCTTTGAAAGTTCCTCCATTTTACTCTGAATTTCTGCAGCCGTCTCAAGTGCATTACCCCCTGGTTGTTGAAAAATAGGCATTGCAACCGACTGTTGTTTCCCTAAATAACCACGTGTTGTATAATTTTGAGCACCTAATTCTACTCTGGCAACATCTTTAAGCCTTACTATACGCCCGTCTTCTCCAGATTTTATAATAACATTTTCGAATTGTTCAATTGAAGCAAGTTTATCTTGTGTCTGTATATTTACTTCAAAAGCCGTTTGGCCTCCAGAAGGCGAAGTATTCAGCGTACCACCTGCAATCTGAACATTCTGTGCTCGTAGAGCTTCCACTACTTCCGCAGCATTGATATCTAAGTTTGCTATTTTATCTGGATCCATCCAAATACGCATAGCATATTCAGCAGCTCCAAATAGTTGTATATTCCCAATACCTTTAATTCTGGCCAGTTCATCCTTTAATTGGAGAACGGCATAGTTACCCATATAGGTCTGATCATAAGTTTTATTAGGAGAATACAGATTTATTACCATAAGGATATCCGGTGACACTTTTTTTGTCGTAATACCCAATCTTCTCACGGATTCCGGTAAACGAGGTTCTGCAATGGCAACACGGTTTTGTACTTGTACCTGTGCCTTATCTAAATCGGTACCAAGCTCAAAGGCTACCTGCAAGGTTACCCGACCATCTGCTGCAGATTGAGAAGTCATGTAAATAAGTCCCTCTACACCGTTAATTTCCTTTTCTAATGGTCCAGCTACCGTACTAGAAAGTGTTTTTGCATTTGCTCCTGGATATATAGCTACCACCTCTATCGTAGGAGGAGCAACATCCGGAAACTGAGATGTGGGAAGTGATACATAAGCCAATCCTCCCACGATAAGAATAAGTACACTTAGTACTGCGGAAAAGATCGGTCTTTCTATAAAAAATTGACTAAATTTCATGTTCTGATTATTTAACTATTTTGGTGATGAAGTCCTCATCTTCTTTAAAGTTTACCACCATTCCCGGCGCTATTTTCTGAAGGTTATTGGTAATTATTCTATCATTTGATGTTAGCCCTTCTCTAATGATTCTCAAACCATTTGAGTGCAAAGGTCCCAAGGTTACGTTCTTGATTACTACCTCTTGGTTTTCTCCAAGTACATACACGTAACGTAAAGATTGATTAGTACCAATAATGTCGTCTGGAATCATGATTGCTTCGTGTTTTGCACTACCCAAAATCCTCACCTTACCGAACATTCCAGGCTCTAGTAAATTGTTTTCATTTTGAAGCACTGCGCGGAATTCTATAGTTCCCGAATGGTTATCAATTTCGTTATCTACAAAATCAAGTTTCCCTTCGTGTATAAAATCATCCTCATCTGCCAGTTCAATCTGTACTTGAACTCCTTCAGATCTAACTGCTCCTCGTTTCCCATCTCTTGCTAGTCTTACATATTTTAGATAATCAGATTCACTGCCTGAGAAATAAAAGTGAATCGGACTGGTTGCTACGATCGTTGTTAGCAAGGTTGAATTAGCACTACCTCCATCTATCAAGTTTCCCTCGTTAATTTTGTTCCTGCTCACTAAACCTGAAATGGGCGCTTTAACTTCTGTAAACTCTAAATTCAGTTTAGCATTATCAACTTTGGCCTGCGCTAATTGTATGCTAGCTTCTGAATGTGCTAAAGCCTGTTTCCTTCGGTCGTATTCTTCAGCAGATAGAGCTCCTGTTTCCCTCAATGACTCAACCCTCTTAAAATCATCTTGAGCAGCTTTTAAAGCAGCCTTTACCTGAGCGTAATTTGCTTTTGCTTCATCCAACTCAATTTTGAAAGGTCTTTGATCTATTACAAATAAAGTTTGTCCCTTCTCTACGTGCTGCCCATCAGTAAAGCTCACTTTTTTTAGAAACCCACTTACTCTTGCTCGAACTTCTACACGATTGTTTGCTTCAAACCTACCGGTATATTCATCCCACTCGGTGATCTTTTCATAAACCGGTAAAGAAGTTTCCACTGTCAAAGGTGCTACTTCAGGTATTGATACATCTTCTCCGTCTTTAGTCGCAAATGCAAAAACACCTATTGATATAATCCCTAAACCAGCTAGCATAAGGATACTTTTTCTTTTTGTATTGAATTTAAATTTCATCTTAACTCTCTATTTGATTTTAATTTCTAAGACAAAATTACGGTGAGGCAGGGCATGCGATGTAACCATAATATTCGTAAGAATGACCAAAATCTAATGTGTATTGAAATTTCCAAACAAAAATTAGGGGGGAGGACGTAAAACAAAAAGCCTGCAAAGTATTATTTTGCAGGCTTTTTGAATGTTCAATTTGCTAGATCTTGTCGACTTACGACAAAACTGATTTATTAGTGCGAATTTTGTTTAATGATCATCTAACCCTTTGTTATCGAGTATTTTGGCGATGCATTTTTCAACTCTTGCTTTCCTTGTTTTGGATTGTTTTGCTTGATTGAAGTAAAGAAGATACGCCTTCTGTCGTCCCGTTGTTAGGGAATAAAATGCTTTGTTCAATGCAGTGTTGTCGTCCAACATCTTTTGAAACTCTTCTGGAATAGGGTATTCACTCACGTTCTTTATTTCTACTTTCTTTCCCAATTTTTCATTTTCAATAGCTTCTTTGATGTAGGATTTGATAAAATCTCTCAATCTTATGATTTGCTCAATATTGGTGAATCTGATTTGTCTTGCAGACTGTACATTCTCAGATTGCTTTATCAAAATGTTTTTCGGATCTTTTAATAAAGCACCTTTATGAAACAGCAGAGCACAATATTCTTTAAAGCCATGAATGAGTACGATGTTTTTTCCTTGAAAAGTATAACAAGGGTGCATCCATTTGTAATCTTCTTCAAGAGATTTGTTTTCACAAACGATTTCACGCAATAAATGAAATTCGTCTTTCCATTTTTTCTCGTCTTTGAAAAATGTTTCTGCCTGTTCATTCATAAGCATTGGTTTATTTTTTATCAAAGATAATTTTTCTATCAGCTGGTCTGAAATACCAAGATACAACTGTTATCGATAATAATATTAGTGATGGAACAGCTTCGGTAAATGCTTGTCCAACTACTAGATGTGAAATAAAAGCTCCCGACATTGCAAAGAAAAAGCCTGCGTAGGCCCATTCTTTCAATAAGGGAAATTTCGGG
Organism: Albibacterium sp.; assembly: GCF_035514885.1. NCBI lineage: Bacteria > Pseudomonadati > Bacteroidota > Sphingobacteriia > Sphingobacteriales > Sphingobacteriaceae > Albibacterium > Albibacterium sp. The sequence goes on from NZ_DATJCH010000010.1 coordinate 144,202, forward strand.
ATAAGAATAGTAACAACCCCTAGTAATTTCCATGCACCAAGTATACTTAAAAGATATAGTGGATAGCCTAACGAACTTACTATTTCATTATAACCCCCAATTTGTAATAGTTGTTGTATACCGCCTGCGGTCATTCCAAATGACAGAAACACCGTTGTAGCCCAATAGATAATTTTGTTTCTTTTTGTCATATTTCGTTATTTTAATTTACTTATCATTTCTTGAAGTCTGTTGTGAGCCATATTAAGACCTTGTGCGAATGGCATTTGCATTAATTGGTTTCTGAACTCAATAGATTTAAACAGGATATGCATAGTAAGCTTGCTTGTGCCCTCTGTTAGTTTTTCAAACTCCAAATATTCAAGCTGAACAGGAAATGGTGTGTTCTCCATCTCAAATGTTCTTGTGATTTTTTGATTGGGAATAAATTCGTGGATTGTACCATTTGCCCGAAAAACGATATTTCCATTATGCGAAGTTTCAAACGCATAATAACCATGTTTTCTGTTTTCCATTTTTAGCACTTTCGTATTCATCCATTGTTCAAGAAGTGCAGGTTCCTGATATGCCTTAAACAGCAATTCCAGAGGCAAATCAAACTCTCTTGTGATTATGATTTCCTGTTTGCCATCTTCGGCATTTATTTTTGTTTTTTGTTCCATTTTTACTTTTCTTTTGATTGATAGTTTTTCATAACAGCTTCCAATTTATTAAATCTATCATCCCACATTTTGCGGAACGGTTCAATAAATTCTGCCACATCTTTCATTTTTTTTGCATTTATATAATAATGTATTTCTCTGCCGCTTTGCTCTTGTTTCAGGAGTTCACACTCAGTAAGAATCTGTAGATGTTTTGAAACGGTTGGTCGTGCTGTGTTAAAGTTTGAAGCTATTGCACCTGCAGTCATTGATTGCGTAGCAACTAACATAAGTATTGCTCGTCTAGTCGGATCGGCAATAGCTTGAAATACATCTCGTCTTAGATTCATTATGAAGTCATTTGGCTACAAATATAAATGTAGACATTTAACTACGCAAATTTTTTAAAAAAAATGTTGATCTAGTATTTTTTTCTTATTGGTATTGTTTGTTGCCTAAAAGGTTCGTCTCAGATGTTTTTGATTAATAGTTCTTTGAAGGTATCTATGTAGCTTCATAATTATTGAATAAAGAGCTGTTTTGTTTAAATAAATGCCCATCATGATATAAATTGAATAGTTTTTGAATCAAAATAAAGGCTGTTTTTTTATTTATTTGAAGCGTTTTTAGTAATTAACAAATACCAAAAATGAAAACAGTGAATTTATTTAATTGAATTGAAAAAAAAGATATGCGTAAAACAATACACTTGTTTCTAGTAATGATTATCGCTTTCAGTGTTAGTTGTAGCAGCAAGAAAAAGCTAAGTAATTCTGAGAATGTTGCAGACATAGGGTTGCAAAATGAAGATTTAGTAATACCTCGAAGAGCAGAGGTGTTATTTTTAGGAAATGAAAGCCAGCATCATGATTCTCAGAAATATGCTCCTTGGCTTTCCATTAAATTGTTTAAAAGTGGGATAAACCTAACCTATACCAATAGTTTATCTGACTTAAATCAGGAAACTCTGGCAAAATTTGATGGTCTCATTATTTATGCAAATTACGATAGTATTTCACCAGAACAAGAGACCGCACTTCGCAATTTCGTTCAAAGTGGCAAAGGTTTGATTGCTTTACATTCGGCTGCCGGTTGTTTTAAAAACTCAGAGTGGTATATCAAAGCAATAGGTGGTCAATTCGCTTCTCATAGTGAAGGTAGTTTTAAAGCATCCATTGTAAATGCTGAACATCCTGTTATGAAAGATATCCCAGAGTTTACTACTTGGGATGAAACGTATGTACATAAAAACTTAAATTCTGATATTACCGTTTTATCAGAAAGAGTAGAAGGCAACGTGCGAGAGCCTTATACTTGGGTACGGAACGAGGGAAAGGGTCGTGTGTTTTATACTGCGTATGGGCATGAAGATAAAACTTGGACCAATTTAGGTTTCCTGGATTTGGTACGTAATGGTACTCTCTGGGCCATGGGGGATTTGGTAAGTAAGCAAATACAAGCCTTAAAAATTCCCAATGCCGATATTTATAATTCTGATACCATTGCAAACTATACCAAGCGGCATTTGGTACCTAAAATGCAAGAAGCATTAAGTCCATCGGAATCTAATAAGCTTACACAAATACCTGTTGATTTTGATATTAAAGTATTTGCATCAGAGCCTGATATTCAGAATCCTATTGCAATGGCATGGGATGAAAAGGGGCGTTTATGGATTGTTGAATCTGTTGACTACCCGAATACATTTGTTGAAACCGATGGATTAGCAAATGATAGAATTAAAATATTAGAAGATACGGACGGAGATGGTGTAGCGGATAAGTTTACTGTTTTTGCAGAAGATTTAAACATTCCAACCAGCATAACTTTCTCCAATGGGGGAGTATTGGTTACCATGGCGCCAGATATTGTATTTTTAAAAGATACAGATGGAGACGACATAGCTGATGTTAGACGGGTATTGATACACGGCTGGGGAAAAGGCGACACGCATGCTGGCCCTTCTAATCTGGTGTATGGATTTGATAATAAGATTTGGGGTGTCACCGGTTATTCTGGATTTAATGGAATGATAAATGGGAAGAAACAAGAGTTTTCTCAAGGGGTTTATCATTTTGATCCCAATGGTGAGAATTTTGAATATTTAGCATCTTCTAGTAATAATACGTGGGGTTTAGGGTTTACTGAGGATAACAATGTGTTCCTTTCGACGGCCAACAATACACATAGTGCTTTCTATTCAATGCCTGAAAGGTTTTTGCAGCGGAAGTTACCTAAAGTGAAGGATGTCCCATTTATTCAGGCTGTTCAAAAAATTGATGGCCATTATGATTTACATGCTCTAACTCCAAACTTGAGACAAGTGGATGTTGTGGGTGGTTTTACTGCTGCAGCTGGCCATCACTTTTATACAGCACGTAATTATCCTAAGGAATATTGGAATCGGATAGCGTTCGTATCTGAACCAACCGTTCGATTAATTCACAATGCTATTATCGAACCAGATGGAGCTGGTTTTACAGAAAAAGATGGTTGGAATCTAACGGCTAGCTCTGATGAATGGTATGGCCCTGTACAAGCTGAAGTAGGACCGGATGGAGCAGTATGGATCGCCGATTGGTATAATTTTATTATTCAACATAATGTTTTTGTGCCAGCACAGGCACCGTCAGATATGGTGCTTCCTGTTTCAACCAAGCAGCCTCATGGTCAAGGAAATGCATTTTCGAGTCCGCTGCGAGATATTAATCATGGAAGAATCTACAGAGTCGTATATAAAAATGCAAAAGAAAATAAACCTCTGCATTTAAGTAAATCTGATTTACCGGGGTTGCTGTCGGCCTTGCAAAATGATAATAAGTTTTGGCGTACTACCGCACAACGTTTATTAGTTGAATCAAAGAATAAAGCAGCTGCAACAGGTCTTTATGCAATTATCAACAATAGAAATGTTGATGAGATCGGGCTAAATAGTCCGGCGGTACATGCACTATGGACTCTTCAAGGCTTGGGTTTATTAGATGGTTCGAATGAAGAAGCACAACAGGTTGTGATTTCTGCTATGTCTCATCCTGCTGCCGGAGTAAGAAAGGCAGCTGCCGAGGTGGCGTTGAAATCTGCCTCAAGCTTAGAAGCTTATAGAAGTAATAACTTGATGCAAGATCCTAATTTAAATACTCGATTAGCTGTGTTTGTTTCATTAGCTAGTTTTCCAATCTCTGATGAAGCCGGTGAGTTAATTTACAAAGCAAGTTTAGTTAAGGAAAATGAGGATGATAAATGGCTTTCTCAAGCCTTGTTTGCTGCAGCTGTTCAACATGAACAAAGTTTTCGTAAGGCAATAAAGGAAGAAAGTGTATTTACTAAGAGGATATTGCAAGCACTTGATAAAGAAGTGTATATCTTGGGGAGAAGAAATCGTTTACAATTTTCGCCGAACATAAGCGGTAAAGAATTAACAGTCACAACTTCAATAACTAAGAATGATGATAAAGTATTAGAAGGAGTGATTTTTGCTCAAGGCGGACATGAGGATGGTTATGCTATTTTTATTGAAGCAGGAAAACTAATAATGCAAGTGAACCAAGAAGGAAAAGAGTACCGTGCAACTTCAACAGGAGCTTTGCCAACAGGGAAATTTGATGTCTTAGCGACCTTGGCTCAAAATGGAGACATTTTTTTAAGCATAAACGGGAAGCAGGTTGCAAAAAGTAAAGCGAAGGGATTGTTTAATGATGCGAAAGATTTTTATTATGCACGTTCTGGAGAAGATAGTGATAATGAATCCTTCAAGATTGGTAGCTACAATGGAAGATTTGAGTTTACAGGAAATATTCAGCAAGTAAAATTAGAGTTGAATAAACCTGATTTGGATATTAAAAAGTCAGAGCTTAAGACTGTTGAGAAAACTGAATCCAATAATGAAACTGTTAAATCAACCACTATTGTATTGAAAGTAGTGAAAGATATTATGCAGTTTGATAAAAAGCTAATCTCATTAAAAGCAGGACAAAAGGTAACTTTAATATTTGAGAATCCAGATGGGATGCTTCACAATCTGTTGATAATTAAACCTGGTAGCCTGCAGAAAGTAGGAGCTGCCGCTGACGAGTTATTGAGAAATCCCAAAGCAGCTGAGATGCAATATATCCCTAGAATCCCAGAAGTTCTTTATTCGACCAAGTTATTAGCAAGTGGAGAAAGCGATGTAATTGAGTTTACAGTTCCGACAACAACTGGAGATTATCCATTTGTATGTACATTTCCCGGACATTGGCGGGGCATGAATGGAATTATTCGAGTTGTAAAATAAATTTATTATTTTAATTATTTAATATTTAAAGATGAGTTTTATTAAAATAAGATTATTCATTATCAGTTTGCTTAGTTCAACTGTAATTCTATTTTCTTCCTGTTCTGGATTGAAAAATAGCAATGTAAAAACTAAGGCTTCAAATGATATTTTAGTTTTACTAGTTGGGGGAGGATCTTCTCATGATTTTGATAAATGGTATAAGCAAGTTGATGTCCAAACGTTGATGAATGCTTCAAATATAAAAATGGATTACGTTGATGATGTAAGTCAAATTCTACACTATTTACCCAACATAGATGTTTTGTTTTTGACCAATAATCAACCCATAAGTGATGCAGCTACTCGAGAAGCCATTTTAAGTTTTGTAGACTCAGGGAAAGGGCTTGTATTGGGCCATGCTGCACTTTGGTATAATTGGGAAGATTGGCCTGAATACAACAAGCTTTTGGTAAGTGGTGGTTCTAGAGGGCATGATGCCTATGGTGGTTTCGATGTGAAGGTTTTAGAAAAGAATCATCCCGTAACAGAAGGTGTACCTGAAAGTTTTCATTTAAAAGATGAACTATATTATTTTAAAGAGGATTCAGCAGGTCCAGGAATAGAGGTTTTAGCAACGGCCAATCGAGCAGGCTCGACAGAAGTTTTCCCTTCTGTGTTTGTTGTTAAAAACCCAAATGCACGTATTGTTGGGATTGCACTCGGGCATGATGCTGAATCACATGAGTTAAAAGCATATCAGTCTTTATTAATCAATGCTATTAAGTGGGTGGCGCGTAAGTAGCACTTCGTTTATTACTAAATTTATTTAAAAACAACATTAATTATGAATCAGAAAAAAATTTCAGTTGTCATTGTAGGTATGGGTTTTGGTAAAGAATTTATTTCCATTTATCAATCTCACCCTCATATTAAAACTGTAGGAATATGTACACGAAATGAAAAAACGTTGAACGAGCTGAAGGCCCAATTTAACTTGGATAATGATTTATGCTTTACAAATTTTGAGGATGTTTTAAAACGAGACGATGTTGATGCCATTCATATTGTAACCCCTGTTCCAGAACATGCTAAAATGACTCTAGCTTCTTTAAGATCAAATAAGCATACTGCTTGTACCATTCCGATGGCAATGACAGTAGAAGATTGTAAAGAAATTGTAGATGCCAAAAGGAAAGCAAATAAGGTATATATGATGATGGAAACCGCTTTGTATACCCGGGAGTTCTTATATGGATTGAAGTTGGCAGAAACCGGAAAGTTAGGTAGAATTCAATTTGTTAGAGGTTCGCATATTCAAGACATGAGTATGGAAGGATGGGCCGAATATTGGAAAGGCTTTCCACCAATGTTAAATGGAACTCATGCAATTTCACCTTTATTAAAAATTAATAATACAAAAGCTGAATCAGTAGTGTGTCATGGGTCTGGTAAATTATCGGACGATTTAGCCTCTCGTTATGGTTCACCTTTCGCTGTTGAAACAGCTACGTTTAAATTGAAAGACTCCGATGTTGTAGCAGAAGCGACTCGTTCTCTTTTTGATGTTGTTCGTCAATACCGAGAGAGTTATGACGTTTATGGTGATAAAATGTCCTTTGAATGGGAGCAATTAGAAGACGAGAATCATGTGATTTTTGATGGTGGAGAAAATGCTGAGCGTATCAGTGTTCCTGATACAGATGAATTATTGATTAATGAAATTGCCCACTTTACGAAGCGTGAGAAGATAAGCGATCAAAACCATGTTTCTTTTTTACAAGGAGCTGGACATGGTGGGTCACATCCTCATTTAGTTCAAGAATTTATAGCTGCAATTATTGAAGGAAGAGATTCTGCGGTAGATGCAGAACTTGCGGCCAATTATACATGTGCTGGTATTTGTGCGCATGAGTCTGCCATGAAAGGTGGAGAAAGAATAAGTATTCCTGACTTTGAATTATAATATGAAGTTTGGTGTAAGTACGTTTGTTTGGGTATCTCCATTTAGCACTGAATACTTTGACCTTCTTTACAAGGTAAAAACGATGGGCTTTGATATTATTGAAGTAGCCGTTGAAGATAAAGATATCATTGACTGGAAAAAATTAAAGACAATCGCTAAGAAATTAGAACTGGAGATTACTGTAAGCGGAGCTTTCGGTGCAAGTCGGGATATTTCGAGCGAAGATCAGAGTGTTAGGGCAGAGGGGCTTCAATACATCATTGATTGTATTGAAATTGCTAATTACTTAGAGAGTCCGGTTTTTGGTGGTCCCGTTTATTCGGCTGTCGGTAAATCTAGGTTAATAAGTTCAGAGGAAAAGTTAATCGAAAGAAATTGGTGTATTGAGAACCTTATTAAAGCGACAAAAGTAGCGGAAGAAAAGGGTGTTGTTATTGGCTTTGAACCATTAAATCGATTTGAAAGCGATATGGTAAATACAGCAGATCAAGCCTTGTCTTTTATAGAAGAAGTGAATAGCCCTTTTCTGAAAATTCAACTGGATACCTTTCATAACAATATTGAAGAAAAGGATATACCAAGTACAATTCGTAACATTGGAAAGAACCTATGTCATGTTCAAGGGAATGAAAGTGATCGAGGGACCCCTGGAACAGGAAACTTAGACTGGATAGGTATAAAGGATGCATTAAACGACATTAATTATACCGGTGCAGTTGTAATTGAAACCTTTGGATCTCCGTCAAAAGAATTAGCCAGAGCTGCCAGTATTTGGCGACCATTAGCCAACAGTGCGGACGAATTAGCATCTGAAGGACTAGCTTTTTATAAAAAGCTTTTTTCTTAATAGATACCAAAAGAAATGCCCCCAAAAAGTTTCTGACTTTTTGGGGGCATTTCTTTTGTGTTGTTTTTAATATTAACTAGAACTCTAGCTTCTTTAAGGGGGAAAAGATCATATCTTCCACACCCTGAATTTTAAGTCCAACTCTCGCATAAACATAGTTCTGACTTGGGGTTAAAGTTGGGATATCAACACTTAATTCAAGATTTGATAGTCCTGAAAGTTCGTCTCCAGATAATGAAGATTGTGCGATATTAGAATTAGAGTTTCCACTTACAAATTGGGTTTTATTGATGTATAAGTAAACTCGTTCCACATTTTTTCCTTCAGCACCAGTTATCACTTTCTCCAAATCAAAAACAGCAGAAACATTTTCTCCATTTGTCGATAAAGTTGTGTTTTTTATCAAATAAAATGGGATGACTTCTATATCCCAGGATTTGTTGCCATTTAATTCAATTAAAAGTGAATCTGCATTGCCGTTTGCGTTCATATTCCATTTAAAAGGTCCTTGTCCCATAGGGATAACAAACTTATAGGTTCCGTTGAATAATGTTGTTGAATACTCCCCCTCTTGATTGAAGGAGCTTTTTATTGGTGCGTACTTTCCGAAGCCAGATTGCCATAATTCAAATGAGACTTGATCTTGCTCTAGATAGATCTTTTCTCCTTGATAGACCAAGCGGCCGTTGAACATTATTTCTGGAGCTTTGAAGTTGTCCTTTTCACAAGCTGTAAAACCGGTGATAATTAAAAGAACAACCAATATATTTTTAATTTTAGTTTTCATGCTTTGCTGTTTTATTGATTAGGATTTTTTACAATTTTTGGATTATTTGAGAGAATTGTATTGTTGATCTCAGAATAATAGTTTCCTAATTGGAAGCGGTCGGCTCCAGTTACACGATCAGGAAGAACAACTTTGTATATCCATTTTCCATCGTTTGGCGTTCCTGGGGCATAGATTTTATATGGCCAAATACCATAGGGTTGTGTGCTAATTTTAGTAGAACTGCCAATATTTTTTACGATTTCGGTTTTGCTAATATTAGCACCATTAAACACTTCGTGGGCAATCCTCCAACGTTTCAAATCGAAATAATAGTGACCTTCAAAAGCCAGTTCTGCTCTACGTTCATGTACAATTCTGTCAAATGTTATTTGAGATGAATTTAATGGTGTTGTTAATCCTGCTCTTGCACGTACTTCATTCATATAAGTAGCTGCGGTATTTGCATCACCTAATTCAAAAGCTGCTTCTGCTGCATTTAGTAAAACTTCAGCATAGCGATAGCGTAAAAACGGAACTTCACTTTGCACTCCCCGTTGGCCCGAACCTGCTGCGGGATCCAGGTATTTCCGGATATAGAATCCTGTTTGAGCAGTAAACTCATATCCATTGATAGGACCATCCAAGCCTACAACTTGTTCTGGAAGAGACTTTCCTGGAAGTGTCTTTTGCTGACCACGATCGTCGCCAGTGATGATACTTCCATCAGCCAATTGATAACCTGCCCAAATATCAACAGTACGGCCTTTAAAAGTAGTTCCTGGCAATATAATGGTACCAGCTAATCGAGCATCTCTACCTGCGAATATATCGGTTTGGTTATCATAATATACATATTCTCCTGTTGAGGTGTTTGTCTCAAAGGGAGCGAATGTATTATCTAGTTTTTCGAAAGATTGAGCTAAATTCAGTGAAGGGTTAATTCGGCCACCTTCTTCTTCTTCCGCACCATATCGAGGTTGGTTTGAAATGGTAAATCCATGTACTTTGCCACTCTGCAATTTATAATCTTCAATAAAGATCGATTCATTATTCCCATTTTTATCATAAAAAAGGCTAGCGAAGTTTTCAGACAAATTATCAGGTTTTTTTAGATAGAGAGCATAGCTTCCAACTGAGCCACTAATAATTTCCTGTGCAGATTTTAAAGCAATTGCATAATATTCATTTGATAAAGCTGCATCAATCCCTACTTCACCACCACTCAAGCTTACTTGTGGAGTTTTATATCCATATTTTGCAATAGATGCAGCATACAATGCAGCCCTAGATTGCATGGCAAGAGCAGCAGCAGCAGTTGCTCTCGATTTTGTGTTCACATCTTTTGGAAGCAAGGGTTTTATTTCTTCCGCCTCCTTAATGATAAAGTCATAAATGGCACTCTCTTTTTCCCGTGGATTCTGTAAGTAAGTTGCATCACCACTAAAATCATACGTTAGAGGTTCGAGGATAAGAGGAACACCACCCATACGTTTCACTAATTCGAAATAATAAGATGCTCTGATGAAGCGTGCTTCAGCTTGCATTCTTTTCATTAACTCAGCATCTAAAGTTGTGTTTTTTGCTGCTTTGTCTATAAATAAGTTTAGTTCACGAATATATCCATAATCCCAAATCGCCCAGTTCCCGTATCCCCAGCCGCTGTTTTGGAAATCACCATAACGACCTGCTTCAGACCAAAATGCTTCGTTAAAGTCACTCATGGACGACCAGTTTTCAGGAGTAGCAAAGTCTACATAACGATTGTATAGATCAGCCAAAAGAGACAATACTTGTTTCTCATCGCCAAAGACCTGCTCTTCGGTTAATACTTGTTTGGGTTTTCTATCTAAAAACTCAGAGTCTTTCTTACATGCCCAGTTTAAACTCAGCATTAAGAGTATACATATATAAATTCTTTTCATCTTGTTATCGCTTATAGATTATAAAGTAAGGTTGATACCCACATTATAAAATTTGTTTTGTGGATATTGAAGGCCGTTGTCATCATTGATTTCCGGATCTACACCGAATTTTTTTAGATTGTCAAATGAGAACAGGTTATATCCATTAATATAGAATCGAGCCTTTTTTATTTTTATTTTTTCCAATAATGACTGAGGTAATGAATATCCTAATTCAATGGTACGGGCTCGTAAGTAGGTCACGTTATGCAGCCAATAGGTAGAGTTCTTATTGTAATTACTATGCCCACCATTGTTAAATCTAAAGGCAGGGTATTCACCAGCTACCCATGGACTGTTTAGGTCAAAGATATCTTCTCGATGCCATCTGTCTGTTAATCGTTTATTTAATGCTCCTTCATTCTGATAAGGAAGCCTTTGCTCCCAGTTTTGATTCCAGGAATACATCGATCCACCTGAGAAATCCATATTGAAATCAAAACCTTTCATGGATAAATAAATATTTAAGCCAAAGTTTACCGAAGGTTGAACACCTGCTCCATAACCGATTGGTCTTTCATCATAACCATTTATCTTTCCATCATTATTGACGTCTTTGTAAATTAAATCACCCGGAAGGAGTGTTCGATTACCTTCCCCATCAATATTTACTGTGTAATTGTTTATCTCTTCCTGAGTTTTGAATTGACCTATGGTTTCATAGCCCCAGAAGATGTTATTATACCTGCCCTCGCCAGAGTTTCTATATTGATCCCATGAGTTTTCAAAAAGTGGTTTATAAGAAGAAATGAATTTTCCTCTTGCATAAGATACATTCCCGCCAATACTAAATACTAAATCTCCAGCAGTTCCATTATAAGCTAATGCAGCTTCTCCTCCTTGGTGGGCATCGCTGTTAACGTTTTCGTCCGGTAAAGAATATCCAAGTTCGCTCGGTACAACAATGTCATATTTTCTGCCTCTTAGACCTGTACGTAACCGGTAGAAATAATCAGCACTACCTGTTAGTTTATTGTTGAATAATGAGAAATCAACTCCAATATCGGTGATTTTACTTTTGAACCAAGAAATATTAGTTATTGGATTTCCTTTGTCACGTGTACCAACAACCGGTACGCCATCGATGATCGTTATACTGGTATTATAGTTATAACCTATTAGATAATCGTATGGCCCAATGCCAATATCGTCATCTCCAAGTATTCCATAAGAAGCTCTTAACTTAATATCATTTACGACAGAATTTGTTCCTAATAGCGATTTAATAAATGACTCTTCAGTAATTCTCCAACCGATAGATGCTGAAGGGAAATAACCCACTCGTTTATCTGGTGCGAATTTCCAAGAGGCATCTCTTCTTGCCGAAACTTCCAGGTAGTACCGTCTTGCATAATTGTAGTTCAGCCTTCCGATATAGCCAATGCGTGCTTCTTCATTATCATTATCATTATATGTATCAAGAGTGCTAAAATAGATAAGCGGAAGAACATTTGTTTCTGGGACAGCATGTACCCATTGTTCCTGATCAAAGCGCTCTTGACGGTCAAATGCCAACACGCCTCCAATAGTGTGTTTGCCAAAAGTGTTGTCATAATTTAACCTGGCTTGATAGTTATTGCTGATTATTTTACGAGTTCTTCGTTCCCTCCAAGGATTTGTACTCCCTCCAGTTACAGAATAGGTGTCATCTTGTGGATTATAGGTGTAGGCTTCATAAGTATATTCATGTCCATTCATTACGTTATCAGCAATGTAATAAGAGTACATCCCATTTAGAGCTAATCCTTCTATTCCAGGGATCTTGTAGTCCAGTGTGAAGTTACTTTGCAAAACTCTCCACTTGTCATTTGAATACCCCCCAAGTTTCTTATTGTTATATGCCCAATTTGTTTCATTATGCTTAATATCATTAAGATAGGCTGGATTATCATTCGCATAGGGACGCTCCATGGGTCTATTTCTCATAATGGCGAAACGAGGTAACCAGTAGTCATCTCCTCCAGGTATACCTGGGTTATCTCTTTCTTCTATTCTTCCATTAATTTGAACACCCACCTTTAAGTTATCAGTGATTTGGGCATCCACATTACTTTGAATATTACTACGGTCAAAAGTGAATTCTCTGCCTAATACAGAATTTTGATGGAGACGCGTTGCCGATAAATAATAGTTTATTTTATCTGACCCTCCAGTTGCATTTACATTTAAACTATTAAGAGGTGAATTATCTTGGATGATAAAATCTTTCCAGTTGAAAGATTGGTACCCCATCTCTGTTCCTAACTTATATTTATCCAATTCAGATTGAGTAATATTAGTAGATCCAAACTGATTCATTTCTGCTTCTGCTTTTCCACTCATCCATTGATAGGAGTCATTTACTACTTCGGGAAACCTTGCCCAATTTTGCCAACCCATATATGAGTCAACACTTATTTGGTTGGCTGTGCCTCTACGGCCTCTTTTAGTAGTAACCACAACAACACCATTGGCTGCTTTGACACCATATATTGCCGCCGAAGCATCCTTTAAGATAGTTATACTTTCAATATCATTTGGAGAAAGGTTATTAAATTGGCCTCCATCTTGTTGAATTCCATCAATGACATATAATGGGTTTCCCATATTCCTGATTTGAATATTGGCACTTGCACCAGGTCTTCCATCAGGCATTTTAAAAGAAACTCCAGGTAGTTTACCTGCAAGACTGGAACTTACAGTTGAGCCTCCATGTACTCTTTCCAAATCCTTGCTAGTTACTGTTGATACTGCGCCTGTTAGGGACTCTCGTTTTTGTGATCCAAATCCCGTTACCACAACCTCGTTAAGTTGCTGGTCATCGGTCTCTAAAACTACCGAGATTTCAGAAGGAATTTTAACGGCTACTTCTTTTGCCATAAAACCAATATTGGAGAAGACTAATGTTGCAGATCCCGCGGGGAGATTCAAGGAAAAAACTCCATCTTCGTTGGTTTGAGTGACTTGACTTCCGTTTTTTAAACCAACAGTTACTCCAGGTAAGAGCTTTCCTTCTGTAGAAAGGACCTTTCCTTTGACTGCCATATCTTGGGCCAGAGTATGGTTGGTATAAAGTATACACACACTTATTGTGAGTATATACATTAGTTTTTTGAAGGTTCGACAAAGGCCACCGCCTTTATCTCCTTCTTCAACATTTTTTTCGTAATAATTTCTCATAGATCATAATTAAATAGTGAAATGGTTAATTTTAATGAACTCAAAGAAGATTAAATACATTCTATTAAATTGATCATTCTTTATTCAAAATGTCTCATTCAAGAAAAAGGGGCTATTTCAAGTGTCTGGTGGAGTATCTTTTTATTAGTTTAGATAAAATTTTAATACTTAGTGTATGCTGAAGACGATTACCTCATTCATGTTTTTATGTTTATCGATAAACTACGTTTATGCTCAGCCTTATTATTTCCGAAATTATCAAGTTGAGGACGGATTGACCTATAACTCAGTTATTTCATCCTTGCAGGATAGTCGTGGATTTCTTTGGTTCGGCACAAAAGATGGACTGAATCGCTTTGATGGATATTCTTTTAAAAATTTCCAATATAACCCAACAGTGAAGGATGGTATTGGTAGTAATTATATCTTTTCGCTTGATGAAGATCGCTTTCAAAATATTTGGGTAGCAACCTCTAGTGGATTGTATCGATATGATCCAATCGATGAAACATTTACACTATTAGAAGAAACTAGGGGAGAAACCGTAACAGTGGTAAAGGTTGATAATAAAGGTGAAATCTGGTATATTTTAAATCAAACGCTGTTCTGTTACAATGCAAAAATTAAGACAATTCGAAATTATCAAGATGAGATGAGTTTTGTTACCTCTGTAGCTATAACTGAGGATGATGGTATGTGGGTAGCGAGTGGCGAAGGATACATAGCAAAATACATTCCTTCCTCAGACTCTTTTGTGCGTTATGATGTCTATAAGCATTCTGCACCGACCTTAATGAGGTGGATACCTGTGATAAAATCGGGGGGTAAAAATATTATTCTTGTAGGAACCCAAAGGCAGGGACTAAAAGTTTTTCATACAGAAGATTTTTCCTACAAAGATGTTCTTTCTTTAAATCCAGATAAGACACCTATCTATATTCGAGACATTATGCATTATCAAAAGGATGAGTATTGGTTGGCTACCGAGTCTGGTATATTTATATATGATCTAAAAAAAGGTTTAAAGCAGCAATTGAGGAAAGATCGAAATGATCCTTTTTCCTTGACTGACAATGCAGTTTACACCCTTACAAGAGATAAAGAGGGAGGTATATGGGCAGGCACATATTTCGGAGGTGTAAATTATTTTGCCAAAGAGAATTCATTTTTTCAAAAAATATTTTCAAGAGAGGCAGGTAATATTTTGAAAAACAATGCGGTGCGAGAATTAAGTGTTGATCAATATGGTTCAATGTGGATCGGGACAGAAGATGCAGGGTTAGTGAAATATGAACCAAAATCAGATAAATTCACCTCATTTGCATCAGACGGAAGAAAAGGGAGTATCTCCCATAATAATATTCATGGTTTGCTAGCAATTAAAGATGAATTGTGGATCGGTACATATGAGCAAGGACTGGATGTTATGAATATAAAAACAGGCAAGGTTGTCCGGAATTATAGAGCAGGGAATAGTACTCTAGAAAGTAATTTTATCGAATCGCTCTGTTTAACAAAGAACAAAACACTCTATGTTGGATCTTCTGGAGGATTGTATTGGTATCAAAAAAAGCAAGATGATTTTATCAAGATTGAAGGAATTCCAAATGTTCACCTACACAGCATTGTTGAAGATAAAGAGGGAATATTATGGTTAGCTGCTTCAAATAACGGTGTGTATTTTTATAATCCTAAAAATGGGTTTGTTGGAGATTTAAAACACGATGGGTCAAATCCTAATAGTTTACTAAGCAATTACATCAACGACTTAACACTAGATAGCGAGGGGAACTTGTGGATCACTTCCGAAAATGGTTTGAGTAAATATGATATTAAAAATAAAAAATTTACACATTTATCATCTTTAAATAATTTTCCGAGCAATGTTTTTTATAAAGTGTTAGAGGATGAGAATAAGGGATTATGGATCAGTACTGCTAAGGGACTGATTTTTATGGATCCATCGCTCGATCATTGGAGGCTTTTTACCAAAAATAATGGTTTGTTAAATGATCAGTTTAACTATAAATCGGGTTATAAAGCGGTAGATGGAAGTCTTTATTTTGGAAGCGTAAAAGGACTTATTCGATTTAATCCAATCCATAATACTTCTATCAATCATACGCCAGCGGTTTATTTTACAGGCTTCCAGGTTTCAAACCGTGAGTTGGGAATTAATGTGCCAGGATCACCTTTAAAAAAGTCAATCTTATTAACCAATTCTATTGTTTTAGGGCCCAAGCAATCTACCTTTAGTATTGACTTTGCAGCTTTAAGTTACGTTTCTCCTAAAATGACAAAATATGCTTATCGCATGAAAGGAATTGAAAATGATTGGGTTTATCTAGAAACAAACCGTAAAGTATATTTTACAAATATTTCGCCGGGAGATTATTTGTTTGAAGTGAAAGCGGCCACTAATTCAGAATGGGGAGATGAAGTGAGCACATTGAAAATTACAGTGAAGCCTCCATTTATGGCGAGTAACTTAGCTTTTGGTATATATTTCATCATCTTAGTTTCAGGAGCTTATCTGATTCATAGGTTTAATTTAAAACGATTACATGAACGAAATAAACGAAAGTTTGCCTTATTTGAGACTAAAAAGGAAAGTGAAATATACCGAGCCAAATTGCAATTCTTTACCAATATCACTCATGAAATAAGGACTCCTCTAACCTTGATTAAAGGACCACTAGAAGCCGTAATAAAAGATCTAGATTACAATAGTACCCTTAATCCTAGTCTGATGATTATGCGAAAGAACACAGATCGTTTGATTCATTTAACAGATCAGTTGCTTAATTTCAGAAAAGCTGAAGCCGATAATATTACCTTGAGTTTTGTTAAGACAGATGTTTGCGAATTAGTTAATGAAGTTTATAATAGATTTATTCATCTCGCAGAAAGTAAACAATGCGTATTTGAAATAAGTTTTCCTGAAAACGGATTAGTTGCTGATCTTGATGACGAAGCCGTTCGGAAAATCATTAGCAATTTGTTTAGCAATGCGATTAAATATTCGAATGGTACTATTATGGTTGATTTAGAGATTGATCACGAAGAGAATTTTTTCACTTTCAAAGTGAAGACTGATGGAAAACTTATCCCTTTGTCGTTTGGTAATAAGATCTTCGAGCCATTTTTTAGACTCGATGAGTCGGGGAGTCAATCTGGAACAGGAATTGGACTTGCTTTAGCACGGTCATTAGCAGAGTTACATGGAGGTAAATTGCAGCTTTTAGCTCCGGAGGATAATATGAATGTCTTTGCTTTAGAATTACCTATTCATCAAAACAATGGATATCAATTGTTTGATGAGATTTTGCAACCACAGGCTGAAAAGAAACTTCTCTCGGCTTCCGAAGACGAGGACCGAAAAATACCTGATACTTTAGAGTTAAAATTAGACAGCTCTCAAAATAATCAACATGGAAATCATTTGTCAGTTTTAATTGTTGAAGATAATGTGGAGATTATTGAGTTTGTTTCAAATATCTTAGCAGATCAGTATCATGTTATCAAAGCTAAAAATGGAGAGGAAGCCATTTCAGTGCTCAAAACAGATATGGTAAATTTAATTATAAGTGATATTATGATGCCTATTATGGATGGGTATGATCTATGTAAACATTTGAAAAACGATCTTGACTATAGCCATATTCCGATTATCCTTTTATCTGCAAAGGGCTCTATGGAATCAAAGGTTGACGGGCTTGGAGCAGGGGCAGATTCATATATTGAAAAACCATTTTCACCTCAATATTTATTAGCTCAAATAGATAGTTTATTGACTAATCGAGAAAAAATACGAAAGTATTTTGCTAATTCTCCATTAGTTCATATTAAAACGATGGCTTATTCGGTCGCCGATTATACATTTCTAGAAAATTTAAATGAGGTCATCAATAAGAATATTAATAATACCAATTTAGATGTTGAGCAATTAGCTTGGTTAATGAACATGAGCCGACCGACTTTATATCGAAAGATTAAAGCAATCTGTGAATTGTCGCCTTTAGAATTGATTACCCTAACCCGTCTAAAGAAAGCTGCAGAGCTTTTGGCTGAAAGTGATTATGCAATCAAGAAAATTGCCCTGTCTGTAGGTTTTAGTTCTCAAACTCAATTTACTAGAAATTTTATGAAACAGTTCGATATAAGCCCGTCAAAATACCGTATGAGTAAATGTGAAGTAAAAATAGATGAGTAAATTTAAACAAAATCAAAAAGCCGTTTTTCTATTTAGGAAAACGGCTTTTTAATTTGTGTGTGACCCCGGAGAGGATCGAACTCTCGACCCACTGATTAAGAGTCAGTTGCTCTACCAGCTGAGCTACGAAGTCTAACGAGGTGCAATATTAAGCATAAAATGCGAAATGAAAAGATATTTTACCGATTTTTTTCTAGTCTTTTTTGGCAAATATTACAATTAGAAAATAGAAATATAGGATGTTATTCTATTGAGAAATCTGCATTAACAACAGCAGTTATTTCCTTTCTGATTGAAGAAACATCATTTATCCCCATATCAGAAACCATATTGGAGTTTTCGGGAGTAATCTGAATAACACCCATTCTTGCACGTCTCAATGTGCCTAGTTTACGACCGGTAGCATCTGCAATTCTTTCTCCTCTGGTCATAGCATCTTTTGCTGCTTCTGCTTGTATTTCTATTTTTATATCTCCTAATTTGGTGTAATAATATTCAGGTTGATTTACCGTAAAGCTTACACCTTGCTCAACCAACGAACTAATCTCTAAAGACACATCCTTGATTTTATTGACATCTGTTGAGGAAACGCCGATCATTTGTGAAGTGGTATAAGAAGATATTCCTATTTGTCGGCCGTTCTGGTCGTATTGATAATTAGCATAGCTGTTAATAGTCTGAAACTCTATGCTATCTTCTTTAAAACCTTTGTCCTTTAAATAAGATATAACGATAGGTTTTTGAGTTTGCAGCTTTTGATAAGCATCTTTAGGAGATGCAGCTTCAACGCTTAGCATCCCGCGAAGTATTCCTAGGTCAGATACGATTACTTTTTTAGCAGAACCCGTTGTATTGATACTTTGATCTTCACTTTTTATATTCTTTACAGTAATAGCAAGAATAACTGTAGCAACAATTGCTGCAATTGATATAATAAGGGCCGGAATTATAAAATGATTTCGAGTCATATCCTTAAACGTTGAATCTGAAGTGCATAATATCGCCATCTTCAACGATATACGTTTTACCTTCAACACTTAGTTTTCCAGCTTCTTTACAAGCATTTTCTGATCCTAAAGCAACGAAGTCCTTATATTTTATAACTTCTGCACGGATAAAGCCCTTCTCAAAGTCGGTGTGGATAACCCCAGCTGCTTGAGGTGCAGTAAAACCTTGAGTAATGGTCCAGGCTCTAACCTCTTGTACACCCGCTGTAAAGTAAGTAGAAAGGTTTAATAGTTTATAGGCTGCCTGAATTAACTTGGTTACTCCTGATTCTGACAGACCCATATCTTCTAAGAATACTTGTCTCTCTTCGTAACTTTCGAGTTCAGCAATTTCAGATTCTATCTTAGCAGAAATGATTAACACTTCTGCATTCTCGTCTTTTACAGCTTCTTTAACCAGGTCAACATATTTGTTGCCTTCAACTACTGATGCTTCATCAACATTACAAACATATAGAACAGGTTTTTGAGTTAATAAACCCAAGTCACTGATGTATTCAAAATCTTCTTCTGAAAGGGGAGCTATACGAACAGATTTTCCGCTTTCAAGCGTGGTTTTTATTACTGATAAGATTTCATACGTTTTTTTCGCATCTTTATCGCCACCGGTTTTAGCCATCTTTTCAACCTTCTGGATACGTTTAACTACAGTATCCAAATCTTTTAGTTGAAGCTCGGTGTCAATAATTTCTTTATCGCGAATTGGATCTACAGAACCATCAACGTGGATAACGTTGCCATCATCAAAACAACGCAAAACGTGTATGATAGCATTCGTAGTACGAATATTACCAAGGAACTGATTCCCTAAACCTTCTCCTTTACTGGCTCCTTTAACCAATCCAGCTATATCAACAATCTCAATGGTATTAGGAACAATGCGTTGGGGTTTAACCAGCTCACTTAGTTTATTTAACCTACTATCGGGTACAGTAATTACGCCGACATTGGGTTCGATTGTGCAAAAAGGAAAGTTAGCTGCTTGTGCTTTTGCATTAGATAAACAATTAAACAAAGTTGATTTTCCAACATTTGGTAATCCGACAATTCCGCATTGTAATGCCATTGGTATTTTAGTTTAGATGATAGGATTTAACCTACTGTAAATTGTCGCAAAGATAAAAATTTTAACCTTTTAATGGTATTAATTTGTCATATCATATTTTTCATCCTACTTTTATACATAAAACAAAAAAATCAATATACAAATAAATATGGCTACGATAGACCCTCAAATACAACAAAGAGCTCAGTTATGGTTAAATGCACCATACGATATTGAGACCATCGAAGCTGTTCAGGCGATGATCGATAAAAACGAGGTTAGTGAACTAACCGATTCTTTTTATAAAGATTTGGAATTTGGAACAGGTGGCTTGCGTGGAACCATGGGAGTAGGCACTAATCGGATTAACAAATATACCTTAGGTAAGGCAACACAAGGTTTTAGCAATTACCTGAAGGGACTTTATCCGTCAGAAGAAATCCGGGTAGTTGTTTCATACGATAGTCGTAATAACTCTCGCGAATTTGCTAAAATTGTAGCGGATGTGTTTTCGGGAAATGGACTGATAGTTTATTTCTTTGATGAGCTAAGACCAACTCCGGAATTATCCTTTGCTATCCGTGAATTAAACTGCCATGGTGGTGTTATGCTAACGGCTTCTCATAATCCCAAAGAATACAATGGCTATAAGGCTTATGGAAGAGATGGTGGACAGCTTGTTGCTCCGCATGATAATAATGTAATAGAAGAGGTTAATAAAATTGCTGATTTAAGTAAGATAAAATTCGAAGCAAAAGAAGAGAATATTAAACACTTAGGTCTTGAAATGGATGATACTTATATTCAAGGACTAAAAGCTCTTTCACTGAATCCATCGATTGTTGAAGCGCAAAAAGATCTTAAGATTGTGTATTCTTCCATCCATGGAACTGGAATTACTGTAGTGCCAAAGACGCTGGAAGCTTGGGGCTTTCGCAATGTGCATTTAGTTGAAGAACAGGCTAAGCCCGATGGGAATTTTCCTACAGTAGTATATCCCAATCCAGAAGAGCAAGACGCTATGATGCTTGCAACCAATAAAGGAAAAGAGCTGGATGCAGATGTTGTGATGGCAACAGATCCGGATGCAGATCGAGTTGGAGTAGCTGTTAAGGATACGGATGGTGTTTTTCAACTACTAAATGGTAATCAGATCTTTAGCTTATTGGCTGAATATGTACTTGGTTCTTATCAAGAAAGCGGTCAGTCTTTTAACAATCGTTATATCGTTAAAACCATTGTAACCAGTAACCTGATATTGGAAATCGCTAAAAAATACGGCGTACGCTGTTATGATGTATTAACGGGTTTCAAATTTATTGGTGAGCTAATGACTTTAAAACTTGGCGAGGAGGAGTTTATTCTTGGTGGGGAGGAAAGCTATGGTTTTCTAATCGGAGATTTGGTGCGTGATAAGGATGCGGTCGTTTCTTGTGCTTTTATTGCAGAAATGACTGCCTATTTCAAAAGTAAGGGTAAAACTCTTTTTGAAGCTTTATTGGATATCTATTCACAATACGGTTATTTTAAAGAGAAGCAAGTATCACTTACTAAAAAAGGAAAGGCCGGTGCTGAAGAAATTAAAGAAATGATGGATCAGTTTAGAGCTACACCACCAAAATACCTGGGAGGTATAGAGATTGTGAGTATCAAAGATTATAAAACATCCCGTTCTTTAACAGTTTCTACACAACAAGAAGAAGTTATTGATCTTCCAAAATCAGATGTATTGCAGTTCATAACATCCGAAGGTGATGTAATATCAATCAGACCTTCTGGTACAGAACCTAAGATAAAATTCTACTGTAATGTTAAACTAGCCAAAGGCTCAAATATTGACTATCAGGAATCGCAAAGGATTTTAGATGAAAAAGTTGACTTAATTATGAAGGACCTTATATAACTATGCCGTTATCCTTTGTTAAAAACGCATCCGTTTTTGTACATTTGTCATAAACGAATATGGGTATGGATGCTGAAAGCAAAATCAAATTTTTACTGGAGAACGAACGTTTAGATTCAGGTTTAAAGGCCATTGCTGCTAAAGTGCTTGAAGGGGAACGAATTAGTTTTGACGAAGGCGTTCTGCTATTTGAAAGAGGAGAATTGGGGTATTTAGGTGTTTTAGCTAATTATATTCGAGAGAAAAGACATGGTGATTATACCTATTTTAATAGGAACTTTCATATAGAACCTACCAATGTCTGCGTTTACGATTGTAAATTCTGTTCTTATTCCCGCCTTATAAAGAATAGAGACGATGGTTGGGAAATGGATGTAGACGCCATGATGGATATCGTACGTAAGTACGATAATGAAGCTGTTACCGAAGTTCACATTACCGGAGGAGTCGTACCAAAACAAGATCTTGATTTTTATGCTTCATTCTTCCGTAGATCGAAAGCTCATCGCCCCGAACTGCATATCAAGGCGTTAACTCCTGTGGAATATTATTATATTTTCAAGAAGGCAAAGCTAAGCCATTATGAAGGTATGAAATATATGAAAGAAGCAGGACTGGATTCTATGCCGGGAGGAGGAGCAGAGATATTCCATCCGGAAATAAGAGAGCAAATTGCAGCAGATAAATGTAATGCAGAGCAATGGCTTGATATTCATGAACAAGCACACAAATTAGGTATGCGCAGCAACGCAACCATGCTATA
This sequence comes from Albibacterium sp., assembly GCF_035514885.1. Classification (NCBI taxonomy): domain Bacteria; kingdom Pseudomonadati; phylum Bacteroidota; class Sphingobacteriia; order Sphingobacteriales; family Sphingobacteriaceae; genus Albibacterium; species Albibacterium sp. The sequence goes on from NZ_DATJCH010000010.1 coordinate 166,728, forward strand.
CGGACATATCGAAAAGTATCATCATCGGATTGACCATATGGAAAGGTTACGTCAGTTACAAGATAAAACCGGAGGCTTTCAAGCATTTATTCCATTGAAGTTCAGAAATAAAGACAATCAAATGTCTCATGTACCTGAAGTTTCTGTTATTGAAGATCTTCGTAACTATGCAATCAGTCGTATTTACCTTGATAATTTTGACCATATTAAGTCGTATTGGGCTATGATTGGTCGAGATACCGCACAACTTTCTTTAAGTTTTGGTGTAGATGACATCGATGGAACAATTGATGATACAACTAAAATTTATTCTATGGCAGGCTCGGAAGAACAAGCCCCTAAAATGAGTACTCAGCAACTCGTTGAGCTGATACGGCACGTAGGTCGGCATCCCATTGAACGCAGTACTTTATACGATGTGATTACAGATTATAAAGATGTGGTATTTGAAGATGAGAACGAAAAGAAAGCACGTTATTATCCGCTTCCTGTAATTGGAGAGAAAGCATAGACTTCTGAGAGCTTTAAAGCAAAATAGTAAAATTTGAAAAGATCACTGTATATTATAAGACACGGGCAAACCGACCTAAACAAAATGGGTATCGTACAAGGCCGTGGTGTTAATTCTCCGCTCAATGACCATGGAATATTACAAGCGAAAGCTTTTTATGAAAGCTATCGGCATATTCCTTTTGATCATGTAATTACCTCAACCTTATTAAGAACTCATCAAACCGTGGAAGCTTTTATTCAAGATGGTATCCCTTGGGTTCAACATGCTGGTTTAGATGAGATTAGTTGGGGAATCTACGAAGGAAAACATCAAGATGAAGAAATTGCAGCAGGATTTAACAAGTTAGTAGAGAGTTGGATTGGTGGAGATTTAGATGTCTGTGTAGATGAGGGAGAGACTCCTAATCAGATGAAAATACGCCAGCAAACAGCTATTAAAGATATTCTGGAAATTACGGAAGGGGATAAAAATGTTTTGATCTGTATGCATGGCCGCGCAATGCGAATGCTGCTTTGCTTACTTACCAACCAATCGTATTCGCTTATGGATACCTTTCCGCATACCAATACAGCCTTGTATAAAGTGGATTATAATGAGGGTGATTTTGATATTGATATATTCTACAATATAGATCACCTGGAAAATTTAGAAGAGTAAAATGAATAAAATAAAAATATCTGCCGTATCTTATATCAATACAAGTCCATTTATGTACGGTATTAACCGGAGTGAGGAGCTGTTGGCAAATAGTGATATCAGCTTAGATATTCCGTCTGTCTGTGCAGAAAAATTAATAGAAAATAAAGTTGATATCGGATTAGTGCCTGTTGCTGCTTTATTGGATATTCCTGACTATAAAATCATATCAGATTATTGCATTGGTTCTGTTGGAGCAGTTACTTCTGTTTTTATCTTTAGTAAAAAGCCCATTGAAGAAATTCAAACACTGCGTTTAGATTCACATTCACGCACATCCAATAATCTTGCCCGTGTCTTATTAAAAAACTATTGGAAGAAATCAATTACATTAAGTACAGATGAGGATGCAGATGCCTATGTTTTAATAGGTGACCGTACTTTTGGAAAAGTAGGTTCAGAGCCTTACGCCTATGATCTAGGAGAAGCATGGATGGATTTTACTGGCTTGCCATTCGCCTATGCTGTATGGGCAGCTAATAAGGCCATACCAGAATCTTTTCTTCAGGTCTTTAACACAGCATTAAAATACGGACTAGATCACCGTGATAAATTGTTCGATGAATTACCTGAGATTGAGAATTTCGATTTGAGAGAATATTTAATGAAGTCGATCGACTTCGACTTAACCTTGGAGAAAAGAAATGCTATTCAACTATTTCACCACTACATTAATGAATTAAATCTAGTGGTGAAATAATAATATTATTACCACGCACTTTCTTGATCTAGAAAATCAACATCTTCTTTGCTTAAGTCTAAGCTCGCCGCTTTTAATAATTCAAATAGTTGATCCTTATTAGTAGCACTTGCTATGGGGGCAGTAATTCCAGGTTTATGCAATAGCCATGCAATGGCAATTCTGGCCTGTGTGGCATTGTATTTTAAGGCAAGGGTATCCAGTGCACTTAAGATATTAAAGCCACGTTCTCCTAAGTATTTCTTTACTCCCGGACCGCGTTTACTTAAGTTCAGATCATTTTCACTGCGGTATTTGCCACTTAAAAATCCGCTTGCTAAGGCATAATAGTTAAGAACACCTAAATCATATTTTTCTACAAGAGAAGCATACTCGGTTTCGAACTTTTCGCGGTCGTATAAATTATAAAGGGGTTGTATCGATACGTAAGAAGCCCAATTATTTTCTTCACTTACCTTTAATGAATTTTCAATACGTTCTGCACTGAGGTTGGAAGCTCCAACAAATCTCACTTTGCCTTCTTTAACCAATTGATTAAAGGCCTCCATTGTTTCTTCTACCGGAGTTACTAAGTCGTCGTAATGAGATTGGTATAGGTCAATATAGTCTGTTTGGAGACGCCTAAGAGATTTCTCGACAGCTTCTCTCATGTATTTCGCACTTAGGTCTTTTTTACCTTGACCCATATCGCCACCAAATTTAGTAGCCAGAATAATGCGATCACGCTTATTTCCTTGCTTTAGCCAGTTGCCAATTATGATTTCCGATTCACCACCTTCGTTTCCGGGAACCCATGTGGAATACGTATCAGCCGTATCAACCAGGTTAAAACCATTGTCTACAAATTCGTCCAAAATGTAAAAGGACTCCTTTTCATTGAGAGTCCATCCGAAAACATTTGCCCCGAAAGCAATGGGTGCAACAGATAAAGTAGATTTTCCTATCGTTCTATTTTTCATTATCGTATTATTTAAATGGAATCAAAAATATGTTCCCTATAAAATTAAGCAATAATGATGCGGTAGACGAAATTAAGATTAAAAAATGATATGACTCTTACTTTTGAAGAGCCATACCTTTTTTGAAGAAGTGTATGTTAGATATCTTAGCTTCTTTTTTAGCAGAGCTTACTTTCACTTTAGCGGTTCTGCTCTGCATGATGATAACCCATGCTACAACAGCACCGGTTAACGCCATTAATGAACCAACTAACGATGGAGAAGTATAATTATATCCAGCTGCTAATGGCAATCCACCTAAGAAAGCACCTAAAGCATTTCCGATGTTAAAACTTGCCTGACTGGTTGCTGCTGCAAGCATTTCAGATCCTTTGGCTGTATTAATCATGAGCATTTGTATAGAAGGAGCTAAAGAGAATGCTACTGCGCCTGTTATAAAGGTCATAATAAGAGAAAGGATGGGGTTGAAAGAGACAAAATATACAATTACCAAAGTAACAGCCATGGTAGAAAGTAATATTAAGGATGCCTTAGCTGGTGAAACGATATCAGCCAATCTGCCGCCTATAAAGTTACCAAGTAACATTCCTAAGCCTGCTAGCATTAATACATAGGTAATGGAGTTTGCTGAAAAACCAGATACTTCGGTCATTAATGGAGCAATATAGCTATACCATGCAAATAAACCTCCAGTACCAATGGCAATCATAAGAATCATTAACCAAGACTTTGAGCTTTTGAAGAAGTTCAACTGAGTTTTAAGGCTGCTTTCCTTGCTTGCAGGAAGATTTGGCATCCAGTATTTTAAGCTTGCAATGGTGATAAGGCCTACCAAAACAATGACAGCGAATGAAAGACGCCATGAATAATGATGACCAATATAAGTTCCCAATGGAACACCGCCAATATTTGCGATCGTTAAACCAGCAAACATAATGGCAATCGATTGTGCTTCTTTTCCTTTAGGAGCTAAGCGGCTTGCTACTACTGAACCTACACCAAAGAAAGCTCCATGAGGTAGTCCGGCTAGTAAACGGCTGATAAATAGACTCGTATAGCCAGAAGCAAATGCAGATAATCCATTGAAAATGGTAAACATAACCATCAGGAAAATCAAGATATTCTTTGGTGGATATTTCCCGGCAATAAGCACCAATAAGGGAGCACCAATCACTACTCCTAATGCATAAGCAGAAATTAAGTGCCCTGCTTGTGGAATGCTAATAGCTAAGTCCTTTGCAATATCGGGCAACAAACCCATCATCACAAACTCAGTAATACCAATTCCTAAACCACCGAGCAATAAAGCGTATAATCCTTTTTTCATAATAAATTACTTAGTGTAACTAATACACTATGCAAAAGTAAGAAAAAGATATTTGTAATCAATACAATTAGATGTAAAGAAATAATTAATTTTTATTGGTAAGATTTGTTACGCAATAAATGGTCGGCTATAACCAAGGCTGCCATCGCCTCTACAATGATTACCGCACGCGGAACTACACAAGGATCATGTCTTCCTTTTCCGGTAATTTCTACGTCGTTTCCTTCCTGATCAATTGTGTTTTGAGCACGCATAATGGTGGCTACAGGTTTAAAAGCTACGTTGAAGTTTATATCCATTCCGTTAGAAATGCCTCCTTGAATACCACCTGAAAAATTTGTTAGGGTTTTTAAAGCCTTATTTGAATGGTCCGGATTGATAAACAAATCATTATGTTCAGAACCACGCATGCTTGACCCCTCAAAGCCAGATCCGTACTCAAAACCATGAACTGCGTTAATGCTTAACATGGCTTTTCCCAAATCGGCATGAAGCTTATCAAATACTGGTTCACCTAAACCTACCGGAACGTTTTGGATAACAGTGGCAACCTTACCTCCAACTGTATCGCCTTCTTTTTTAATCATCCCGATAAAGTCTTCCATTTCTTTAGCGGTTGCCGGATCGGCACAGCGCACGATATTTTTCTCACGTATATCCAGCAATTCTTTGATATCATTGCTGCCTAAGTTAGGCGCCTGTATATTTCCTACAGCAGAAACATGCGAGAAGATCTCAATGCTATATTGTTTTAAGAATAGTTTGGCTATAGCCCCTGCTGCAACTCTTGCTGCAGTTTCTCTTGCTGAAGAGCGCCCGCCACCACGATAATCACGGATGCCATATTTAACCTGATAGGTATAATCTGCATGAGAAGGTCGGTATTTATCTTGGATATGAGAATAATCTTTTGAACGCTGATCTTCGTTTGGTATCAAAAGCATAATAGGTGTTCCGGTGGTTTTGCCTTCAAATATTCCTGAAAGAATAGAACAGGTGTCGCTTTCTTTTCTTTGAGTAGTAATTTTCGACTGACCGGGCTTACGTTTATCAAGCTCTTGTTGGATAAACTCCAGATCAACCTCCACATTTGGAGGGCAACCATCTATAATTACGCCAATTGCTTTGCCGTGTGATTCACCAAAGGTGGTAATCTTAAAAGCCTTACCAAAAGAATTTCCTGCCATTTTCTTATTTGATTATTCTCGATTAATTGATTTTAAAACCCACTTGTTCCAGGTGTTTCCAGAATAAAGGGTATGATTTTTCTACTACTTCCGGTTCTTCAATGATTAATTCTTTAAAAATCAAGGCAAGAGGAGCAAAGGCCATGGCCATGCGGTGGTCTTCATAGGTTTTTATAGTAATGGTATCCGGATTAGATCTTTTGCTGCAATCTAATCGATACGTCTCTTTCTCTGCTTCATAAAGCCTTACACCAAATTTAGCCAATTCATTCTGTAAAGCGAGTATGCGATCGGTCTCTTTTATTTTTAGGGTTTCCAATCCGGTAAACGAAACTTCATAACCCAGAGCAGCACAGCAAACTATGACAGTTTGGGCTAAATCCGGACAAGAGATCAGATTATAGCTATCTTTAACTTTTCTCCCCTTTATTTTGGTAAGCTTTAATCCCTCAGCTGTAAATACAGAAAGAACTCCAAAATCCAGCATGATGTCCTTTATCTCCTGATCTCCCTGTAAGCTTGAAGGTTTTAAACCAGGCAACAGAATGTCTGCTTCTTCAGCCAAAGCAACCATCGAGTACCAATAGGAAGCAGCACTCCAATCCGGTTCTATAAAGAGTGTAGACGGACTCGGTGTTTGTGGAGCAATATGAATTTGATTTCCTTGCCAGCTATGCTCAATCCCTGTTTCCTTCAACATATCTAATGTCATTTCAACATAGGGACGCGAAGTTAGATCTCCTTCAATAGTTAGCTTTAGTCCTTGAGGGAGTGAGCTGGATATTAAAAGTAAGGCTGATAAATACTGGCTGCTGATATTTCCCTTTACAGAAACCTCTGCAGATTCTTGTTCGAATGGGCCGGTTATTTTCAATGGCGGAAAGCCTTCATTCTCCAGGAATTCAATATTTGCACCCAGAGATTTCATCGCATCTGAAAGGATACCGATAGGCCTTTGTTTCATTCGTTCACTTCCTGTAAGTATGAACGTTCCTGCATTTAAAGGAAGAAAAGCACTTAGAAAACGCATCGCTGTACCTGCCGGGCCAATATCAACGGTGACTTCAGCATCACCTGCATTCTTAGCTTGTAGCAGTGCGTTTTCTAAGGCAACTGTATCTGCTGCTTCTGATAGGTTTTTAATCTCAACTATCCCTTTGCTTAAAGCCTTAATAATCAAAGCACGGTTGCTTTCACTTTTAGATCCCGTAAGCTGGATTGTATCTTTAATAGCCTTCGAAGAAGCTGTTAAACGGATATTATTTGTTTCCATTTACGCCTCTACAGATGGTTTTTTATTCATAATCTCGTTTTGTTTACGAATTGATTCATTATGAACTAATTCTAAAAACTTAACAGTAAAGTCCTTATCCAAGCTTAAGGCACTTGCCATTCCAGTTCTTTTTTCAACGATCTCGTCCCAACGACTCACTTGTAAAATAGTAACGTTATTATCGCGTTTAAACTCACCGATTTTTTCAACGATTTTCATGCGTTCTCCAATCTTCTGGATAATTGCTGTATCTAATTTGTCTATTTCTGAACGAAGGGTAGCTAATTGATCATCAAAAACAGGGTTGTCAGAATCTGCTTTACGGAGCGTTAATCTTTCAACTAATTCAGCAAGAGCTGCAGGAGTTAATTGCTGTTTAGCATCTGTCCAGGCAACCGAAGGATCAATATGAGATTCAATCATTAAACCTTGCATATCTAGATCCAACGCTTTTTGCGAGATGTAAGGAATTAGTTCGCGGTTACCGCAAATATGACTTGGATCGTTAACGATTGGCAAATCAGGAGCAATGGTTTTCAATTGGATAGCAAGATCCCACATTGGCTCATTACGGAAAGAAGTTTTTTCGTAAGAAGAGAAACCACGGTGAATAGCACCTAATTTTGTTATTCCGGCATTATTAATACGCTCAAGAGCCCCAATCCATAAAGCAAGATCCGGATTGATTGGATTTTTAACCAAAACAGGGATATCTACACCTTTTAAAGCATCTGCTATTTCCTGAACAGTGAAAGGATTAGCTGTACTTCTTGCACCTACCCATAGGATATCAACACCACCTGCTAAAGCTTCTTCAACGTGTTTCGCTGTAGCAACCTCAACTGCAGTAGGCAATCCGGTTTCTTCTTTTGCACGCTTTAACCACTCTAGTCCAATGCTGCCAATTCCTTCGAACTCACCCGGACGAGTACGTGGTTTCCAAATCCCGGCACGTAAAACAGATACTTTACCTGTTGCTGCCAATAAATGTGCAGTAGCCAACAGTTGTTCTTCTGTTTCTGCACTACAAGGTCCTGAGATAATTAAAGGTTCTTTACCTGTATTTAACCAAGAGCTTAGAGGTACGATGTTTAAATTAAGTTTCATTTTTTTTATTGTTAAATTCTTGTTGATTATTCTTATTAGTCTGTTTTACACTTTTTCATTTTTCTGATATTCACCCATAATATTGAAATTTACGGTGTGCTTAAGAGTCTTCCGGATCGCAGCTTCATAGTCTGAAAGCTTCTTCCATTCGAAATCAACGTGGAAGATGTATTCATTTCTTTTTCCCAGTACAGGCATCGATTGAATCTTACTCATATTGATTTGATGTTCAGCAAAATAATTCAGGACTTTCGCTAAAGATCCGATTGAATTATCTGTTTGGAAAGAAATGGATGCTTTATTTGCATTCGGATTTTCTTCTGGTTTGCCCGCAAGAATTAAAAAGCGCGTATAGTTCTTCTTGTTGGTCTCAATTCTGCGATCAAGAATTTCCAATCCGTATGTTTTAGCAGCCAATGTATTAGCTACTGCTGCTGTATCCATTAATTTATTTTCACTGATCTTCTTTGCGCAAGCAGCTGTATCCATGCCTTCGCTTACTTTAATATCCGGATGCTCTTCAAAAAAATCTGAACATTGACGCAAAGCGATGGGGTGTGATTCTACAAATTTTATTTGGTCCAATGTAACCCCAGGCAGAGCCATTAAATGAAGCTGTATGCTTAAGTAAACCTCACCCACAATAGGGAAGCGGTATTCTTGCAATAAATTATAGTTAGGCAAAAGACTTCCGGCTATGGAATTTTCGATCGCCATAACCACATAATCTGCTTTTTTTTGCTTTAACGCATCGCAGGTCGCTTTAAAAGAATCGCATTCTATGGTTTCAATATTTTCTCCAAAATATTTAAAAGCGGCTTCTTCATGAAAGGAGGCTTTCGTTCCTTGTATAGCTATGCGTTTTTTATCCATTGTTTTTTTGTCAAAAAAAAAGCCCCGGGGTTTACCGAGACTTTTTATACATTTTATCTTTTATATATGCATATCAATCCCGGCTGTTACTGCTAAAGTAAAAGAAACCAAAATACCAATATGCTGTTGTTTGCTTCATTGTATTGCCAAAAATACAAAAGAAATTCATTTTATCAATAAAAAATGTAAAAAAAATTCAATCAACTCCTTATCAATTAATATTTAGAGCTCAATGATTTATCGAAGGAGCCTTTAGCATTGAAATTTGAAGCTTATTTCGTGGAATGACGCTCATAAAATTCTATTTGTTTTAAAATACGCTCAAGTATTAGATAAATCAACCCTTTTTGATTATATAATTTGCTTAATTAGTCCTGATTATAAATTTATTCCATATTATATATGTAATTATGCTTGTAATTTATTAATTATTAAGTTAAATATAGAATAAGTGTATCAATTATTGTTGTTTATTGTATTTTATTAATAGATATATAGTAAATGATGGTCAAAATATAGTTGTATATCAATATATTTAACATTATTTTCTGAATTTTATAAATAATATTAGTTTTTAATTGGAAATTTTTAATATTTTTACATTATTATTAAGAAATAGTATGAAATATATTAATGATTAACCTTTAAAAATAGAAAAAATGAAAAAACAACTCCTCTTAATCCTTATTTCTTTACTTGTTGGCAGTGTTTATGCGCAAGATGATGAGAAACTACAAATTTCCGGTTCTGTAGATACCTATTACAAATATGATTTCTCTAAGTATAAAACAGAAGATGGCTCTTCTAATATCCCAACCTACTTTGCAAATGAACAAAACTCGATTTCATTGGGGATGATTAACCTGATCGCAAAAAAGAAAGTAGGAAAGGCTTCTTTTGTGGGCGACCTATCCTTTGGTCCCAGGGGACAAAATGCAAGTTTATTAAGCGGCTCTATTCCCAACAGTTCAGATGGCAATAGTTTTCATATTCAGAACCTATATGTGAATTATCAGTTTACCGATCAGTTTTCAATGACTGCTGGTTATATGGGAACCTTTATAGGTTATGAGATTATCTCACCAACCGGTAATTTTAACTATTCAACCTCGTATCTCTTCTCTTCAGGACCTTTTCAAAATGCGGGTATCAAAGCTAATTATGCTTTCTCTGATAAAGTAGGCCTAATGGTAGGTTTGTTTAATGACTGGAATGTATATCAGGACTTTAACGGAGTTTCTGATTTCGGAGCCCAGCTTTCCTTGGCTCCGGTGGAGGGTTGGAGTGCTTATCTTAATTTCCTGACAGGGTATCCTTCCGGAACGATTTACGATCTAACTACTTCCTATGAATTAGGCAGCGGATTAAAATTGGGTTTAAACGCAGCTGATTATAGCGCATCTAATGATGCCGGAGGTTATTCTGGCGGAGCACTATATGTTCAACAAGCATTTTCTGAAACTGTATCATTGGGGGTTAGGGGAGAATATTTTAAGCGGAAAGATATTATCGAAGATGCTGTTAATATTGAAGGAGCAAAGATATTAGCTTTTACCTTATCTGCTAATGTTCATGCCGGACCATTAACACTGATCCCGGAAGTACGGTTCGATAATAATTCGGATGCCGTCTTTTTCGATTCTTCAAATGCTGCTACAAAAGATGCATCTCAATTTTCAATAGCCGCGGTTTACGCCTTTTAACCTTTGAAATAACTGCCTGAATCTTCATCCTAGATAAACAGGGGTTAAGCAAGGGTTAAACAGGGGTCAAACAAGGGTAATTTGCGAGTCTTGCCCCTGTTTGGTCCCTGTTTGACCCCTGTTTAACCCCTGTTTGAGTAAAGCGAAATAAATGGCAGTTATAACTGTCATAGTGACTGATTTATAACTTTTAATAGCTATATATTACAATTGGAACATTCCTTGATTAATTGGATATAGACTAAAATTTATAAGATTCAATATGAAAGAAAAAGGTAATATTTCTATCCATACCGAGAATATCTTCCCGGTAATTAAAAAGTTTCTGTACTCAGATAATGAGATTTTCTTGAGAGAGTTGGTTTCTAACGCAGTTGATGCTACTCAAAAATTAAAACGCTTATCTTCTTTGGGTAAAATAGGCGGAGAGGTAGGCGATATCACTGTAAGCGTTTCATTGGATGAAAAGGCTAAGACCATTACTATTTCGGATAAGGGAATTGGAATGACGGCCGAAGAGGTTAAAAAATATATCAATCAGATTGCTTTTTCGGGCGCTGAAGAATTTGTTGAGAAGTTTAAAGAAGCAAAAGATGCTAATGAGATTATAGGACGTTTCGGACTTGGTTTCTATTCTGCATTTATGGTTGCCGACTTGGTAGAAATTCAATCTTTATCATATCAGGATGGTGCAGAGCCGGTAAGATGGGAATGTGATGGAAGTACTTCATTTGAAATATCAGAGGGAAATAGGACAGAAAGAGGTACCGATATTATTTTACATATCAATGCTGATTCTGAAGAGTTTTTGGGTAAATCACGTTTGCAAGAAATTCTAACAAAATACGGTAAGTTTTTACCAGTGCCAATCAAATTTGGTACAAAAACAACTTCTGAACCTGATGGAGAAGATGAAGAGGGTAAACCAAAATATAAGAGTGTAGAAGTTGATAATATAATTAACAACACTTCACCAGCATGGATCAAGACTCCTTCTGAATTGAAGGATGAAGATTACCTTGCTTTTTACCGTGAACTATATCCATTTGCGGAAGATCCGTTGTTTTGGATCCATTTAAATGTAGACTATCCGTTTAACTTAACAGGGATCTTATACTTCCCGAAAATTAAGAATGAGCTGGATATTCAGAAAAACAAGATTAAACTTTATTCTCGCCAGGTATTTATTACCGATGAGATAAAGGACATCGTTCCGGAATTCCTGATGTTATTGCATGGTGTGATTGATTCGCCGGATATTCCATTGAACGTATCTCGTAGTTTCTTACAGGCTGATAGCAATGTAAAGAAAATCAACACCTATATTACTAGAAAGGTAGCTGATAAACTAAGTGAGCTGTTTAAAACAGACCGCAAAGGTTTTGAAGAAAAATGGAATGACATTGGTGTGTTTGTAAAATACGGCATGCTGACCGATGATAAGTTTGCTGAAAAGGCAACTGATTTCTGCTTGGTTAAGAATACAGAAAATGAATACTTTACATTAAAAGAATATGCTGCGAAAGTGAAGGATATTCAAAATGATAAAGATGGTCAGGTAGTATATTTATACAGTACCGATACAGCCAATCAGGATAGTTTTATTGCATCTGCTAAGGAAAAAGGTTATGATGTGCTTGTTTTTGATTCGCCAATAGATAGTCACTTTGTTGGTTTCTTAGAATCGAAAGTAGAAAAGACCTCATTGAAAAGAGTTGACTCAGATGTTATCGACCAGTTAATTAAGAAGGAAGATAATGATCAAAAATTAGCATTAACTGAAGAAGAAAGTGCTTCTGTTAAATCCATCTTTGAGAAAACCATTCATAAAGATACCTATCAGGTAGAAATTACTGCATTAAAAGAAGATGCAATGCCGGTTACTGTGACCATGGATGAATTTATGCGCCGTATGAAAGAGATGGCTCAGAACGGTGGAGGAGGAATGGGTTTTTACGGAAGTCTGCCTGATAATTATAAGGTAACTGTTAATGGTAATCATCCTTTGATTAAGCGTATTTTAGCGGAAGAAGATGAAGCAAATAAAGAGAAGTTGGCGAAACAAGCTTTTGATTTAGCTTTGTTGAGCAGAGGCTTGCTTACTGGTTCTGAATTAACAGACTTCGTTAAACGCAGTGTTAGTCTGATCTAGAATAAGCACTTCTATAAACATAAAAAAAGCTTGGACAATTTGTCCAAGCTTTTTTTATGTGATATTAAATAAATCTGAGTATTAACCCAGGTAAGTTTTTAATATTTTGCTTCTTGATGTGTGGCGTAAACGCTGTAAAGCTTTGTCTTTAATTTGACGCACACGTTCTCTTGTTAAGTTAAATTGTTCGCCAATTTCTTCAAGAGAAAGTGGGTGGTTAGAGCTTAATCCAAAGAACAATACAATGATTTCACGTTCTCTATCTGTTAATGTAGCCAATGATCTTCTGATTTCTTCTGAAAGGGATTCGTCAATTAGACTGTTATCCGTGTTAGGATCATGGTTTTCAAGAACATCAAGAAGTGTGTTTTCTTCACCCTGAACGAATGGAGCATCCATTGAAACATGTCGTCCGGAGTTACTTAATGTATCCGAGATTTTCTCAACAGTTGTTTCAAGTTGATCCGCTAATTCTTCTGGCGAAGGCTCACGTTCATAATCTTGTTCTAATTTTGAAAATGCTTTACTGATTTTGCTTAACGAACCTACTTGGTTTAAAGGTAAACGTACAATACGTGATTGCTCAGCGATGGCCTGTAGAATTGATTGTCTAATCCACCATACGGCATAAGAAATGAATTTAAATCCTTTTGTTTCGTCAAATCTTTTTGCGGCTTTAATTAAGCCTAAATTTCCCTCGTTTATTAGGTCACCTAGGGTTAGACCTTGATTTTGATACTGTTTCGCTACTGATACCACGAAACGTAAATTCGTTTTTGTCAAACGTTCTAATGCGGCTTGATCGCCTTCTCTAATTTTTTGAGCAAGAATTACTTCTTCCTCTGCAGTAATAAGATCGACCTTTCCAATTTCATGTAAATACTTGTCTAATGACTGTGATTCACGATTGGTAATCGATTGTGTAATTTTAAGCTGTCTCATTAAGTAATGTTAAGTTGCTCCTATGATGCAAAAGTGTGCAAAAATAGATAAAATATAATCATTTAACGATTAAAATGGCGAAAAGTTCTCTGATAAAGAGGGATTTATCAAACTCTTCTAATTAAAAGCTTTGCGCAAAAACTGTTCCAATTAAGAGTGTAATTCCTGCAATTAATGAAAGATCTTTTATTGTGATTTTCAAATGAGAAATTAGGCATATAATTTGTGTTATAAAGGTTAGATTTTTAAATATAACAACATATTTCGTATTTTTTATAAAATATCGCTTATCTAATTTTCACGTAAAATAAAATTAATTATGAAATGGCAAGGACGCAGACAAAGTTCTAACATGGATGACCGCAGAGGTATGTCGGGTGGTAAAATGTTACTGGGTGGTGGAGTAATTGGTGTAATTGTTTTGTTGGTACAGATGTTTACCGGGACCGATCTTTCTCAGGTTATCCCTTCAGAATTGACACAGCCTCAACAAGGTACTGAAAGAACTGTTGAGTTAAGTGAGGCTGATAAGCAGATGGGAGAGTTTGTATCTGTTGTGTTGGCCGATACAGAAGATATTTGGGGAAAGATTTTCCAGGAGAATAATCTGACCTATGAGAATCCTAGATTAGTTTTATTCTCAGATGCTGTACAAACAGGATGTGGTGGTGCAAGTTCTGCTTCCGGGCCTTTTTATTGTCCGGCTGATCGAACTGTTTATATGGACCTCGTGTTTTTCAATGAGTTAAAAACTCGTTTCGGTGCAAAAGGCGGTGATTTTGCAATCGCCTATGTTATAGCACATGAAGTTGGGCATCATGTTCAGAACTTATTAGGAACTAGTGGTCGGACACAACAAGCCATGCAAAGTTCAAATGAAACAAGGGCTAATCAGTTATCGGTTGCTTTGGAGTTGCAAGCTGATTTTTATGCCGGTGTTTGGTCTCATTATAATCAGGATCAATTAGAGGCAGGAGATATCGAAGAAGCTTTAAGTGCAGCAAATGCCGTAGGCGACGACACCATTCAAGAGAAAATGCAAGGTCATGCCAATCAGGAAACTTTTACGCATGGTACTTCGGCGCAACGTATGTATTGGTTTAAAAAGGGTTACCAGGGAGGTGATGTAAACCAAGGTGATACGTTTACTGAATTGGGACTGCAATAGTTTAGATATTGTAGGGCCTTTCGTGGTTTTTATTTGCCTCAGTACTATAAAATAGAAGAAAGTGTGAAGGTGTCTTTTAATCGGACACCTTTTTCTGTGTGTTGTAAAGTGCAGCACTCGTTTACCGGATCATGTTCCAGAAATAAAATATAGTCATTATCTGCAATTTCTTTCCAGTAATGAGTTCTTTCTTCCAGCGTTTTTAAAGGAAACATATCATAAGCCATTACGTATGGAAGAGGAATATGTCCGACGGAAGGAAGCAGATCAGCTATATATAAGATTGTTTTTCCTTTATAATTTATTTGGGGAAGCATCATCGCATCTGTGTGACCGAAAGCAAATCGGATGCTGATATCCGGATGAAGTATTCCTGATTCTTTATCTTCTACGAACTTTAATTTCCCACTTTCCTGAATAGGAAGAATGTTTTCCTTTAGAAAAGATGCCTTTTCTCGCTGATTAGGTTCTGTGGCCCATTGCCAATGCTTTTTATTGCTCCAGAAATTCGCATTTTTAAAGGCGGGTACCAGTTTATCACCTTCTCTTTTAATCGCACCACCAACATGATCGAAGTGGAGATGCGTTAAGAAAACATCGGTTATGTCATCTCTATTGAAACCATGTTTCTGGAGTGATTTATCCAAGGTATCGTCACCGTGTAAATAATAATGGCTAAAAAACTTTTCAGATTGTTTATCACCAAGACCAGTGTCGATTAAAATAAGCTGATTTCCATCTTCGATTAACAATAGGCGTGCTGCCCAGGTACAAAGGTTGTTTTCATCGGCAGGATTTGTTCTGCTCCATATTGATTTAGGAACCACTCCAAACATGGCACCACCATCTAACTTAAAGAAACCAGTATCAATGCTGTATAAATTCATAAAAGTTTTTTACGAAGGTACAATTTTCAGAATACATTGATATAGTTCTATCTTTGTGGATATGAATAATGTGCAAACAATTGTTGCTTTATCAACACCAACCGGAAGCGGGGCACTGGGCGTTATCCGATTATCGGGACCTGATGCGATTTCTATTATTAATTCAGTTTTTAAAGGTAAAGACTTAACGAAACAGGCGTCCCATACCCTTCATTTTGGGTTGATTATGGATAAAGATGCAATTTTGGATGAAGTTGTTGTAGGGCTGTTTCTTGCACCAAAATCTTATACCAAGGAAAATGTAGTAGAGATATCTTGTCATGGATCCAGCTATATTATTCAACGCATTATCAATCTGCTGATAGAGAATGGTGCGCGTGCTGCAAAACCAGGAGAGTTTACACTTCAAGCCTTTGTAAATGGCGCATTTGATTTAAGCAAAGCCGAAGCGGTCGCTGACCTAATTGCTTCTAATTCAAAAGCTTCGCATGATATTGCTATGCAGCAAATGCGTGGAGGTTTTGCCAATGAGTTGCAGGGCTTACGTGAGAAGCTGATTCATTTTGCTTCTATGATTGAGCTTGAACTTGATTTTGCTGAAGAGGATGTTGAGTTTGCTAATCGTGAAGAATTGAAGGAGCTGGTTTTGCAGATCAATAAAGTTATTGCCCGTTTAATTACCTCCTTTGAATTAGGAAATGTAATTAAGAATGGTATTCCCATTGTGATTGCCGGAAAACCCAATGTAGGGAAATCGACCCTGTTGAATGCCTTATTAAACGAAGAGCGAGCTATCGTATCTGATATTGCCGGAACTACACGCGATACGATTGAAGATGAGATCAACATCGACGGTGTTATATTTAGATTCATCGATACGGCAGGTATTCGTGAGACAGCGGATTTAATTGAAGCAAAAGGAGTGGAGCGTACTTTGGAAAAAATGAAGCAAGCCAAGCTTATTATTTATATGGCAGATGCTCTCCAGGATTTTGATGATATTGCTAATCAGATTGCTGGTTTGGAAAAACAAGATATACCTTATTTGCTATTGATCAATAAATCGGATTTGTTGAGTGATGTTCAGAAAGTGCAATTGCAAGAGCTTCCTGTTCATTTTATCTCTGCCAGATCTAATGTGGGTGTAGATGAACTTAAAGATAGTTTGCTCGAAACTGTTAATATTAAGAACCTGAATACCAATGAGACTATTTTGACGAATATTCGTCATGTAGAAGCCTTAAAAAACACCGAAACGGCATTGAATCGTGTTTTAGAGAATGTAGATAATCCGATTACTTCTGATTTCTTAGCAATGGATATTAAGCAAGCATTGCATTATTTGGGTGAGATTGTGGGAGAGGTGACTACGGATGATTTGCTGGATAATATTTTCTCTAAGTTTTGTATTGGGAAGTAACTAACAGTAAACAACGATAACAGAATCGTAATAAATCGTATTAAAACCCTTATAGTCATGTGCTATAAGGGTTTTTTGTTTTCATTTATTTTCTGATGTTATTAGTTTGTTTCGTATCTTTTTGTACGTTCCCTTTTTAGGCATGAAAGTAAATGTGATGTCGTACCGCTCGATATTATTGGTTTGGTCTACCACAGGCATATTTACCAAGCCGACATCTTCAAGGTATTGAGCAACGCTTTTTAGTTGAATTCCTTCTCCGCTAAGCTTAAAATTAAGTAATATAAATTTTATAAAAATCTCTACATACATAGAACTTCTATGTATATTTGTTTATGATAGAATTGAATAAGGAATTTATGGCTAGCTCTTTAACCCCTTTAGTACTTCTGATTTTAAGAAGACAGGAAAGTTATGGCTATCAAATCATACAAGAACTAAAAAATAAAACTGGCGGAGAACTCAAAATTGCAGAAGGAACACTTTATCCTATACTTAAAAAGATGGAATCAAAGGATTGGATTGAAGGCACCTGGAAGAAGGCAGAATCTGGCCGAGAACGCAAATATTATATTTTAACAAAGAACGGTGAAAAAGAATTAGAAGAACAGTATTCACAATTAAACTTTATTAACGACCTAATCAATAAACTATGGAATCTTCCAACTTCAATCTTACCAACGAAATCGACAATTACGTCAGCTTAATAGAAGAGCAGGGTAGCTTAACTGAATCAGATAGGAATGAATTAATAAGTCACCTCAATGACTCAACAGAAGTATTGATGGAAAAGGGCTTAACTGATGAAGAATCTTTTATTATAGCTAAAAAACGAATTGGAAATCCTGACCTTTTAACAGAAGAATATAGCAAGATTAATTTTTCACTTAAAACGAGTAAGGTTTGGGCTTACCTTTTAGTGGGTTTCAACATTATTTACGGTATCCCATCCCTGTTAATACTTTTGTTAGCGGCACTTTATTATATCGTTTTCAGAGAGTTTAGTACGTCATCAACAGCCATAATAATCATTACCACTGTTAATGTGCTTATTATCATAGGACTTTGGACTTTGGCTAAATATAGAATGCATATTTCATCATATATTGAAACGCAGGTTGCACAAAAACCTAGTAGATTTATCATTTTAACTAGTATTCCCGTTTTAATTAAAATGCTTTACTTACCTGCATTTTCAAAGCTAATGCCGGGAATGTCTATAAACTATGCAATTTATAATTTTAATAGTGGTTTAACTGAATTTAGCTTATATCTATTGATTATAAGTGTTGTAGGTGTTTTTCTAACTTTAGTATTTAGTATTAACAATAATAGCGAACATACCTTAAAGACATTATTCGCGCAGCCTTCGATGTGGTTTCTTATTTCTTTTGGGATGTTAATTGAAATTCTTGCAGCATCTACCAGAGCCCTTCGTCTTGATAATATAGTTGTGGAATCGCTATTGTTTGCTGGTGTTTATGCTTGTGCTAGTTTTTTAATTGCTTTTTATAATAAATCCACTAGTATAAATAAATACATAATAGCTGCAACTTTACTTGGACTTATCTTAGAAGTTTCCGTTGGAATAAGTGCGGATCTAGGTAGAGGAAATACTTATTACACAGCATATTTCACTGTAGCTTTAATTGGTGGTGTTGCTTTTGGCCGATATATAGGATTAAAAACCTCTTTAAGTCAAGAATTATCTAAGGTATGATGTAAAGTTTTGCAAGACAGAAGAGTCAGAATGTTATTCTTAAACTGAAACATCGTTTCGAAATGTATAATTTCATTGATACCATGAATAGGCTCCGCTATATAGGCTTTGTTTCTATTGAAAATAAGGTTAGATAATGTACTTGCTATCAAAAAGCGATCTTTTTTAATACTCTTTTAAGAAAATTGTTGTGTTTAAAACAGGAAATACCGATCGTTATGGTAAACCCATAAGGTGCAGCATCTATAAGAGAAATCGAGAAAAGATTTAAAAATTAATATTATGAGGCATTTTATTTTTGAAACCAAGGCAAAGTCGCATTGATTCCCGAACCATTTATCTAAAAGCAGTAGAACTAGCCGATCAGCATGAATACCAACCGCTTTTGCTTTGCGCGATATTGATGTACAGATTTGATTCATAGATCAATAATAGCGTTTATTGCCTTTTAATACTATATTTACTTCTTTAGACACTATAATTCCCAATATGACTATAGGCATTTACCTGTCCAATATTAATAAAAGATTTATTTTAGGAAACGCTACCGAGCACCAAGCACCATTAAGTTAGCTTTAATGTATTGTTCGTTATTTCGAACATATTTGTTATTTTTGTCTGAAATAACAATCTTGAATGATGAAGAAGCAAATTGTATTACCAAAATTCGCGAGTTTACTCGAACAAATGGGAGAGAATATCAAACTGGCTCGTAAACGACGAAAGTTGACTGCCGTACAGGTTGCAGAGCGAGCAGGTATTGCACGTTCTACTTTGTATCTGGTCGAAAAAGGGGATACTAGTGTCGCCATGGGAGCGTACTTCAATGTATTACGTGTCTTAGGTCTGCAAGATGATTTTTTAAAGTTGGCTGCAGATGATGTTCTCGGACGTAAACTTCAAGATTTAGATTTATTGTAAGATGGTTAATAAAACAGATATATACGTATATGCGGCTTGGGTAGGTTTACCTCAGCCGACATTAGTAGGTGTTTTGTCCGCTCATCAGGCAAAAGGACGCAAAGCTTTTAGTTTTGAATACAATAAACAATGGTTAAAAACGGATACTCAAAGATTAATTGATCCCGATATTCAGTTCTATTCGGGGCAACAATTCTCCAATAATAAAGAGAATTTCGGTGTTTTTCTAGATAGCATGCCTGATAACAGGCCGTTGTTCAATATGAGAATGATGTAGAAAATGAAGCTATCAATAAGTGGCTGAAATTGCTCATTGCTCCAGGCTTATCTTTAGGTGGTGCTAGACCAAAAGCAAATAATTTGGATGAAAATAATGAATTATGGATAGCGAAGTTTCCTTCAAAAAATGATACAGTCGATAAAGCTGCGTGGGAATTCTTGACGTATAAATTAGCTACCAATGCAGGTATTGAAATGGCTGAATGCCGTTTAGAAAAGTTAGCGGTCATTATCATACATTTTTTACCAAACGATTTGATAGAATTGGAACGGGTAGAATTCATTTTTCATCAGCAATGACTATGACTGGAAATAACGAAGATATTATAAGGGATAACCCTGCTGGCTATCTTGATATCGTTGTGTTTATACAAGATTATGGTCATAATGTGAATGAAAATTTAGAGCAATTGTGGCGGAGAATTATTTTTAATATAGCTGTATCTAATACTGATGATCATCTTCGGAATCATGGTTTTATTTTGAGTACAGATG
Organism: Albibacterium sp.; assembly: GCF_035514885.1. Taxonomy (NCBI): domain Bacteria; kingdom Pseudomonadati; phylum Bacteroidota; class Sphingobacteriia; order Sphingobacteriales; family Sphingobacteriaceae; genus Albibacterium; species Albibacterium sp. The sequence goes on from NZ_DATJCH010000010.1 coordinate 187,051, forward strand.
GATGGAAACTATCTCCGGCTTATGATCTTCATCCTTCAGTTGATAAAGATGGGCTAGCCTTAAATATCGATATGAATAATAATGATTTAGATTTTGAACTAGCTAAGAGTGTGGGTGAGTATTTTAGACTTAATAATGCTAAAATGAACATTATAATTGATGAAGTTATAAGTTCAGTAAAAGATTGGGAATCCATTTCTAAAGGAATTGGAATTTCCAGGGCGGACCAAGAACTAATGAGATCTGCATTCAAAACAGGAACGGTTAATTCTGTAGATTGATTTATGAGACAATAATTTGTTACTGTATATTAGTGCATAATTAAAGAATCCCGTACCATGAATATTATAATCAGGATCGCTAATAGTTCTGATACTATTTACGCAGAAATTATTTCTATTATGCTTATTGAGTCTGCTAAAGCGAGACGAACTGGTATAGCTCCTCGTACTCCGGAGTATCTTGCTAAAAAGATGGAAGAAGGGAAGGCGGTCGTGGCATTAGATGGTGAAAAGATAGTAGGTTTTTGTTATATGGAAACATGGGAACATGAGAGGTATATAGCAAATTCAGGTTTAATCGTACATGAAGATTATAGGCAACATGGTATTGGGAAGAAGATAAAGGAGGCTATATTTAATCTTTCTCGGTTAAAATATCCCCACTCGAAGATTTTTGGCATAACAACAAACCCGGTTACAATAAAGTTAAATACAGCTCTGGGTTATAAACAAGTAGGTTTTTACGAATTAACAACAGACCAAGAGTTCTGGAAAGGTTGCATGAGTTGTGCAAATTATGAGTTACTAACTAAAACTGGCAACAGAAGTTGTTTGTGTATTGGTATGTTATATGAACCTCCCGAAGATTGAAGTATTCTTTTAGATTAATTCTTTTTAAGTTTTTTATTTTTATACCCTTTAGGGTATGAAGAGACTGTTGTGGTTAAATATTATACCCGAAGGGGTATTATTTTCTCTACCTTTGGCCTTATGTCTCTAGATAAATTAAAGCTTAGTAAGGCCCTTCACTCTTCAATGAATAAATTGGGTTATAACACACCTACTGAGTTTCAGTTGAAAGTTATGTCTCGCATCGTTGGCGGACAAAGTTTTATAGGTATTGCTCCTGAAGGTTCGGGTAAAACGACTGCCTATGTGTTGGGAGTATTGATGCGTTTGAAGGAATCGTTGGATGAGGCTCCAAAGTTTTTGATTTTGACTCCAAATGAAGATAGAGGAGCTGAAATCGTAGAGCAGTTCATAAAGATCAGTCAGAATAAGGATCTTCATGTGGTTATGCTGTCCACGAGTAGAAGCATGAAAGATGAGGTGGATGGTTTATTCCTGGGGACGGATATTGTAGTTGCTACTCCAAAGTGTGCTCGAGAGGTATACCTGAAATTAGGTCTTAATCTGAATCGCATTCAAACTTTTGTCATCGATGATGCCGAGGAAATTATCAGGTTAGGTATGCAGAACCCTGTTAAGGAATTGGCCCGAAGCTGTGGCAAAGTTCAGTATCTGACATTTAGCACCGTGGAGGATAAAAAACTACATTTTATGGTGGATGAGTTTATGCCCTTTGTGCAAGTAGTAGAGGTTGGGTAAATCTGATTATACCGTTCCCTTTATTAGAGTAATGGCGCTGTTTAATGCAGCTAATAATGAATCTCTGTATTTAGCAAAGTTATCTTCCCGATCAGCTTCTTCACCCACTTTTAACGCACGTTTAAGAAGTTTTACCTCTTCTAGTTCGTTTTTGTATTGATCCATAAATATTTCAGGAGATTTGTTCTTTAATATTCTAATGGAATGAGAATATTGCTCAAATATATCTGTAATACTCGTTAGACTTTTGTCATCGTAATTTGTTAAAGCACTAACTTTTGTCGATAGCTTTTCAAGCTTTACTCTTTCTTTTGCGTAACCCATATGCCCGCAAATATACAGTATTTAGGTATTATTTAATCCCGTGTCTGTAAAATCGAATGCTGGTACATTATCTTGGTTCAAAACACAGAAACTTATCTTGCTCTTATTTTATTTTAATTTGTTCACTATCAATTATTTCTACTTCCTTTCCCATTTTCTTCTGGATTACTCCAAAATGATCAAGTTCGCTCGGACTTACCAGAGAAATAGCATCGCCAGGTGAGTCTGCACGTCCAGTTCTGCCAATGCGGTGGATATAATCTTTTGGTGAGCGAGGTAATTCATAATTAATAACGAAGGGCAAGAAATTAATGTCAATTCCCCTGGCCATCAAATCGGTTGCAACCAATACTCTAAGTTTACCAGATTTGAAATTTGCTAAAGATTCTGTTCTGGAACCCTGACTTTTTTTACTGTGAATTGCTTTAGCATCGATGTTGTTTTTACGAAGTTTATTTACAATTGCATCAACTTGATACACGGAAGATGCAAATATCAACACCTGTTTCATTTCATGGTTGTTGATCAGGTAGCGCAAGAATGGACCTTTCTTTTCGTTCGAAACAATATAAGCCACTTGTTTTATCAAGTCAAGAGAGTATTCCTCAGCTCCAATTTCAATAACAGTGGGTTCTTTTAGCAGAAGCTGATGGATATTTTGTAAATCCTTGCTTAGTGTTGCTGAAAATAAAATATTTTGACGTTTTTGAGGGAGAAGACTTATGATTTTATCCATGTCTTCTTTAAACCCCAAATTCAACATTTTATCAGCCTCATCTAATATTAAAGTTTCAATGGCAGAAAGATGAACTGCATTTGAACTGAGTAGTTCTAATAGTCTTCCTGGAGTGGCAACAAGTACATTGACCCCTTGAAGAGCCATCATTTGTGGATTAATGGACACGCCGCCATATACCGCTAAAGTTTTAACTGGCTGCAAAAGGTTTTTGCTGAAAGTCTTAAAAACATCTTTCACCTGTTCTGCCAGTTCACGTGTGGGTACTAGAACCAATACATTTGCATGTCGATTTTTAACTAATGCAGTTTGTTGTAAGTTCATTAAAATTGGCAAAACATAACCTGCAGTTTTCCCCGAACCAGTTTGGGCAATACCCAAAACATCGTGTTTATTTAAGATTGCAGGGATACACTTCTCTTGGATAGGGGTAGGTACAGTAAAATTCTGATCAGCCAAGGTTTTTAATAAAACGCTAGAAAGACCTAATGAACTAAAAGACATATTGTTTTTTCTGTAAAAGTAGGTAAAAATTGGTTTGAAATGGGTTTTGGATGTTTAGCGCATTTAAATATATCTTTGAATTTATCTATAGAGACTTATTTCTAAAGACAACCACGAATAATTATTGCCAAGCGCTAAATGTAATGATACAGAAATATTCACTTGCCATTCAACCAACCGAGCCTATTCTTTCAAGAGTAAAAGAAATGAAACAACAGTTAAGACATGCAATTGGACATTATGGTAGTGCAAATTCTGAAGCTCATATTAGTTTATTTGAATTTGAGTTAGATGAGAAGAAATATTCTATTGCTTTATCTTATTTTAAGAAGGTTATGGCTGGTTTTGCACCCTTTCATATTGCCTATGAAGGGCTTAGCCATTTTAAGCATTTACCATATTTTGCATTTTATGTGAAGTTGGATGGGAGTTCCTCTCAAACTATAGTTAATTACTGTAAACAGATTAAAAAAGCATCGCCTTATTCACTTATCAATAAATATAATTCACCTCATATGTCTGTAGGTAGAAAATTATCAAAAGAGGGTTTGGATATAGCGAGTGAATTATTCACCGAATTTAATGCGATAGATTTATGCGAAGCATTTGTTATTCGTAAGTTTAATAGTCAGAGACGACAATACGATATTGTAGAAATAATTCCTTTGCTGAATGACATGTATGCAGCTGATACGCAGTTGAGTCTGTTTTGATTAATTAGGAATCAATGTAATAATCAACATCACGGAAAACAATACTAAAAACAACGTGTTTTTAATATTTACCTAATCACAAAAAGCAATGTCAAAATTAAAAGATAAAAGAGTAGCTGTGTTGTCGGAATCTGGATTTGAGGAATCAGAATTGACCAGTCCAAAGTCTGCACTTGAAGAAGCGGGTGCGATTGTGTATATTATTTCTCCCCAAAAAGAAACTATTCGTAGTTGGGATAAGGATAACTGGGGAATAGAATTGAAAGTAGATAAGAATATTAGCGAAGCTTCAATAGATGATTATGATGCCTTATTATTACCGGGTGGAGTTATGAACCCGGATAAGCTTCGCAAAAATGAAGATGCTGTTGCATTTACCAAAGCATTCTTAGAAAGCGGAAAACCCATTGCCGCAATTTGTCATGGTCCACAAACTTTGATTGAAACGGGTATGTTATCCGGAAAGGAAATGACCTCATATTCATCTATCAAAACGGATTTAATCAATGCCGGTGTAAATTGGGTCGATAAAGAAGTGGTAGTTGATAACGGATTAGTAACAAGTCGCTCTCCAAAAGATTTGGATGCCTTTAATAGAAAAATGATTGAAGAATTCGCTGAGGGAGTTCATTAATTCTAAGCCTATAATTTATTTTAATAGTAATATTGATTGTGAGTCGATTATTAAATTAATCGACTCATTTTTTTAGTTGATAGTACCTAATTATCTTAAAATAATTTTTGTACAATAAATAATTTTTGATATCATTGTGATATCATTTTAAATCATTTGTTATGCAAGAAGAAAAAAACACAACCGCACTATCAGGCTATGCAGCTATTGTTTGTCTATTGATCTCCCTTATTACCGTATTTATAGGTGCTTTATATAATATTCCACCCTTTATTATAGTGGGTATCATTGTTTCTGGGATTATTATTAAAGGTCTTACTATTATAAACCCGAATGATTCTAAGGTTTTAATTCTTTTTGGAAAATATATAGGGACTATAAAGAAGGATGGCTTTTTCTGGGTTAATCCCTTAGCTGTTAGACGCAAGGTTTCATTAAAAGCTAGAAATTTGAATGGACATAAGATGAAGGTGAACGATAAGTTGGGTAATCCGATTGAAATTGCAGCAGTAACCGTTTGGAAGGTGAAAGATACAGCAAAAGCACTCTTTGAAGTTGATGATTATATTCAATATGTAGAAGTTCAGAGCGAAGCTGCTGTAAGGCATTTGGCAAATCTATTTGCTTATGATAGCTTTGAGGATGAGGAAGCTTCCATTACTTTGAAAGATGGTGCACAACAAGTAAGTGCGATGCTTGAAAAAGAGCTTAACGAGCGTTTAGAAAGAGCAGGAATAGATATAATAGAAGCAAGAATTACTCATTTGGCTTATGCACAAGAAATTGCAAGTGCTATGTTGCAAAGGCAACAGGCTACTGCTGTTGTTGCAGCACGAAAACAAATTGTTGAGGGTGCGGTTGGTATGGTAGAAATGGCCTTGGAGAGGTTGTCTGAGAAGGAAATCGTGCATTTGGATGAAGAACGTAAGGCTGCTATGGTCAGTAATTTACTGGTAGTACTTTGTGGTGAGAAAAGTGTTTCGCCAATAGTTAATGCTGGTACATTGTATAATTAAGTAGGACAATAAGTAGCCATGGTGTTCTGTGTAATGCCATGGCTACTCAACAGAATAAGGATGGGAGAAAAAAAAGCGTTTGCTTTAAGGATAAATCAGGAGATGTTAAAGGAATTAGAAGAATGGGCTGCTGACGAATTTAGAAGCACGAATGGTCAGATTGAATATTTGCTCAATGAGGCTTTGCGTACACGTAGAAAAAACATTAAGAAAAATGATATTGCCGGTAAAAACGATAAGTAAAGGATTGGTACACTAAAACCTAATGTATTTATAGTCGATCAGAGTATTTTATTATCTTAGCCCCAATCGCCCAATATTATTTGATGTGAGTAAAGCATGAAGCATTTTTTTCAGATGAACCGCTATTTGGTTATTATTATAGCTGTTGTTTTCGGTATTAATTCTAATGCTTCGGCACAGCGTACCATTGCTGTACCTCAAATTATAAATTATTCCAATGAAGTTTATAAAGGTGGACTGCAGAACTGGAGCGTTGCTCAGGATTCTCAGGGTATCATGTATTTTGGGAATAATGAAGGTTTAATGACCTTTGATGGTTATAAATGGTCGGTGTTACCTTTGCCAAATAATACAGTTATACGCTCGGTAGCTGTCGACAAAGCTAATCGGATTTATGTTGGAGGACAAGATGAATTGGGTTATTTTGAGGCAGATGAAACTGGAACCTTACGCTATCATTCTCTTATATCGTTAATTGCTAAGACTGAACGTGAATTTGCAGATGTATGGCGTATTAATATTGTGGATGATGGTGTTTTCTTTATGACAAACTACCGCATCTTTCGATATAAGGGGGGACGTATTACAGTTGATAAGCCGAAAACCACTTGGCAATTTATGAGCGAGATTGATGGTAAGTTATATGCACAGTCTCAAGATCAGGGTTTGATGAGGTTTGATGAAGGGTTCTGGAAGCCCTTAGCTAATCATGCAGATCTGGATGCTTCTACCGTGACGCGTATGCTTCCTTATAGTCAGGATACCTTGCTTGTCACAACCCTAAAAAAGGGACTTTTCTATCTTGTTGATAACAAACTAATTCCAAAGCACACAGAAGTTGATGATATACTGTTTACTAACAGGATTTTTTGTGGTGAGAGAATTTCTGATGATTTATTTGCCTTTGGAACCACTTCGTCGGGTTTATTGGTGATGGATAAAAGAGGAAAGATCGTGCAGAAGTATATGTATGGTGAGGGACTGCAGAAAAATAATATTCGAGATGTTTTTATTGATCGTGATAAGAATATTTGGCTTGCACTGGATGATGGAATAGACTTTATTGCTATTAATAGTCCCATAAAATATATCAATCCGGATAAGGACAATCCCATCAGTACCTATGCAATGTACCTATTTGATAAAAAATTATATGTGGGTACATCTAATGGGTTATATGCAACTACCATTCAAAATAAAGATTTGAAGAATATAGGGATGGCGGATTCGAGATTTGTTAAAATAGCAGGTACCGATGGTCAGGTGTGGGTATTGAATGAGGTTAATGGTAATTTGTTGATGGGGCATGAGGATGGAGCCTTTAATGTTAATGGGTTTGATGCAAGAAAAATTTATACATCACCGGGAACCTGGTTATTTACACCAGTATCGAGGGTGTATCCGTCGCAGAACATTATTGCCGGAACCTATTGGGGACTTAAACTTATCTCGTTTGAGAACGGTCAGTTTTATGATCCAAAAGAAATAGAAGGGTCAAACGAATCTTTACGTTTCATTCATTATGACGAAAGAGAAAATGCAGTGTGGGTCTCACATCCTTATCGCGGAGTTTTCAAATTGCTTTTGTCAAAAGATTTGAAAAGTGTTGTAAAACAAAAAGAGTATGGCGTAAATGAGGGGTTGAGCTCGTCGTTGTTTAATTATCTATTTTATATTAGAAATAATATTCTGGTTTCGACTAGGGATGGTATTCTTGAATACGATATATCACAGGATAAGTTTGTTCAATCAAGCGTATTTGAATCTTTAAAAGATGTCTCTCCCGAATATATGTATGAAGATAAATCAGGAAATATTTGGTTTGTTAGCCAAAAGAAACTTGGGCTGTTAGATTTTTCAAGGCCAAACGGTGAGGTTCCATATACTTTGGTTTATTTTCCTGAGCTGGATGGGAAGGTATTAGGAGGGTTTGAATCGGTTTATGCCTTAGATAATGATCATGTATTTGTTGGAGCAAACAAAGGTGGCATTCTTCTCAATTACAATAAATACAAAGAACGAATATCGCGGCCTAATATATTACTAAGAATCGTAAAAGCAATTGATGCTGAAAAAAATGAGATAATATTATTCGGTGGGCATGGCTCGTTTCCACAAGAATTGGCTGAATTGAATTATAAACAGAATTCATTCCAATTTGAGTTTTCAAGTACCCCCTACGATCAATTGAGGAATGTTGAGTTCAGCTATTTAATGGAAGGCTTTGACAAAAATTGGTCAGCTTGGAATGGCAAAAGTGATAAAGAGTATACTAATTTGTCGCCTGGCAAATATACCTTCAATATTAAATCACGAAATAGTAATGGAAGTGAATCGGAAGTCCTTTCATATTCTTTTTATGTATTACCCGCATGGTATGCAAACACGCTAAGTTATATTATATATGTGCTGGTATTTTTAGCGCTTCTATATTATTATATAAAAAGACAGAAGCGCAAGTTAATGCTGAAACATGAAAATGAGCTGTACCTTCGACAGCTTGAATTAGACCATCGTGAAAAACAAGTAGTCAGACTTAGGAACGAGAAATTAAAAGCTGATCTGGACTTTAAGAATAGGGAGTTAGTGAGTTTGACAATGCATTTGGTGCAACGGGGTGAGGTTCTATCAAAAATCAAAGACAAAATCCACGAAATCTTAAAGAAACAAGATTCTGATCAGGGGTCCATCAGTTTTAGACAATTGATGCGATTGGTTAAATCAGGAGAACGTACCAATGAAGATTGGGAGAAATTCAGCATACATTTTAATAATGCAAATGAGGGATTCTTTTCTAATTTAAAAGAGAGACACCCTGATTTAACATCAAACGAGTTGAAGCTATGCGCATATTTGCGTATGAATTTATCCTCAAAAGAAATAGCTCAACTAATGAATATTACCATAAAAGGAGTTGAAGTTGGCCGCTATAGGCTACGTAAAAAGCTAAATATTAGCCCAGAAGTTAACTTACACACTTACTTATTGCAGTTTACAGCAGAATAATTTTTTTCAATATTTAAATCATTGATATATAGCTATATATAAAGTATATGTAGTGGTAATGTAGTGCCATTAGTATGCTTGAAAAATTCAATGTAGGGGTATTGTAGCCAGTCGATAATTTCTTTTCTTTCTTTATCTATCTACTTTCATCCTCGTACTTCCACTAACCTAAGGAAGCCCTATAACTAAATTTTTAAACCATGTTAATTTAATTTCATTTTATGAAACAGAGAATTCTACAAGTATTCATGTTATTATGTATGCTTATGTCTGTTCTGGAGCTATCTGCCCAGAACTTACAAGTAAGCGGTAGAGTTATCGGAGCCGCCGATAACAATCCCATACCGGGGGTCACAGTTTCTGTAAAGGGAGGTACATCCTCAACCAGTACAGATATTGATGGCCGATACAGTTTGACACTTTCTATGACTAGTGCTACACTAGAATTTCGACAATTAGGAATGGCGACTGAAGAAGTTTTGGTAAACTCGTCAGGTGTTTACAACGTATCATTACGCGAAGACTTGACTGAACTTGAACAAGTAGTTGTGGTAGGATACGGTACTCAAAAAAAGAGTGTTGTTACAGGAGCTATCAGTAGCGTGAAAGGAAGTGACCTTGAAACAATGCCGGTAACTCGAATCGAGCAGTCATTGCAAGGAAGAACTTCAGGATTGACTATTGCAAGTAATTCGGGTCAGCCTGGGTCTTCTGCAACAATCCGCGTTCGTGGTATTACTACTTTCGGAAATAATAATCCATTGTGGGTTGTTGATGGAGTAGTGGTTGACGCTGGTGGAATCAGTTACCTTAACCAATCAGATATTGAGTCGATTGAAGTTTTGAAAGATGCTTCATCTCAAGCGATTTATGGTGCCAGAGCCGCTGCAGGGGTTATACTTGTAACTACCAAGAAAGGTGTTGCTGGAGCAATGCGTATTAATTACAATGCCTATTATGGAACGTCGGCTCCTGCCCGTAAACTAAGTTTATTAAATGCTACGGAATATGCAACGCTGAGAAATGAATCAGCATTAGCTGCCGGAAATGCTATGCCTTTTGCTAATCCTCAGGAATTTGGTGAAGGAACTGATTGGCAGGAACAGATTTTCAATAACAGTGCTCAGCGTCATAACCATGAGCTAAGTATAAGTGGTGGAAATGACAAATCAACTTTCTATGGTTCTTTTGGATACCTGTCACAAGATGGTATAGTTGCAAGTGAGATTTCTAATTATAACCGAATTAACATACGTCTTAACTCAGAACATAAAATAAGACCTTGGTTAAAATTCGGACAGAATCTTGGTTATTCTCATGAGAAGAGTCAAGGATTAGGAAATACAAACAGTGAATTTGGTGGCCCTCTTTCAGCAGCTATTAACCTAGATCCAATAACACCTGTTGTTGAGACTGATCCTGATATCATTAATTCTCCAAACAGACCTTATAGTACAAATGCAGTAGTGCGTGATGCAAATGGAAATCCGTATGGAATTTCGCAATATGTAACTCAGGAGATGACCAACCCGTTGGCATATATGCAAACACGTCTTGGAAATTATGGATGGTCAGACAACATTGTTGGAAATGTGTATGCTGAAGTTTCTCCTATCGAAGGTCTAACGTTCCGTTCTACTTTAGGGTCTAAACTATCATATTGGGGTAACGAGAGTTTCACACCTGTATTCTATTTAAATGCGACTAATCAGAACGCACAGAATAGCTTTACAAGAAACAGAAGTAAAGGATTTGATTGGAATCTTGAAAATACGGTATCTTATTCACGCTTAGTTGGTGATCATAGTTTTAGTGCTTTGATAGGCCAGGGAGCTTATTATGATAATCGATCAACAGGTTTGAATGTAACGTATTATAATATTCCGGTTGATAATTTTGACGATGCTTCATTAAATTATAATATACCTACAGATCAGCGAAATTCATCTGGATACGAAAATGCAGGACATACTGTATCATCACTTTTCGCACGTTTAAATTATAACTATCAAGAAAAATATCTTGCAGAAGGATTAATACGTCGTGATGGATCTTCACGTTTTGGATCAAATAATAAATATGGTGTGTTCCCTTCATTTTCTTTGGGTTGGGTAGCATCTAAGGAAGATTTCTTAGCTGATGTTGATGCCATTAATATCTTGAAATTACGTGGAGGTTATGGTGTTGTAGGTAATGATAATATTGGAGATTTTGCTTACATCGCCACAGTTGGTGGAGGTAGAAATTATACAATTGGTATGACTGACATGTACACGGTTGGTTATAGCCCAAATGCACCCTCAAACCCAGATTTAAGATGGGAAGAAACAAGCCAGACTAATATTGGTTTTGATCTGACTTTCCTTAATAAGATGAATGTTACATTCGACTGGTATAATAAGGTAACAAAAGGAATATTGCAGAATCCGCGTATACCCTATTACGTAGGGGCAATTGGTAATCCTGCTGCGAATGTTGCGGACATGAAAAACTCCGGAGTTGAGTTAGAGTTGGGTTACAATAATAAATTTGGTGAGGTTGATTTCTCTATTAATGGTAATGCTTCGTATGTACGCAACGAGGTGACCAATATTGGTGCAGGAGTTAGCTTTATTAATGGTGCTGGTTTCCAGTCTTCTAGCTACAATATCACACGTACCATGGTTGGTCATTCTTATAACTCCTTCTATGGCTTCGAAAACTTGGGTATTTTTCAGAATCAATCAGAGATTAATGCTTATACCAATGCAGATGGCGGGTTAATTCAGCCAAATGCTAAACCAGGTGATTTTAAATGGGCAGACATAAATAAGGATGGAAATATTGACGGTGATGATAGAACATTTATTGGCGATCCGACTCCTACCTGGGCATTTGGATTTACTTTGAATGTAGCATATAAAGGTTTTGATGCACTTGTTTTTGGACAAGGTGTTGCCGGAAACAAGATTTTCCAAGGCTTGAGAAGATTGGATATCAATAATGCAAATTATTCAAGTAAAGCTTTAGGAAGATGGACAGGTGCAGGTTCTTCAAATTCGTTCCCTAGACTAAGCGATAACGACCCAAATAACAATTTCGCTAATCCTTCTGATTTCTATTTAGAAGATGGTGATTTCTTCCGTTTGAAAACTCTTCAATTAGGATACACAATCCCATCTCCAGTGACAAAGCAAATTGGTCTTCAAAAAGCCAGGATTTATGTGATGTCAGAAAACTTATTTACGCTTACCAAATATTCTGGATTTGATCCTGAAATAGGTGGTGGTATTTTAAGTATCGATAGAGGGATATATCCACAAGCCAGATCATTTATGGTGGGTCTTAACGTAACATTTTAATAATGACAACAATGAAAAATAAAATATTCACAGCAATAATAGCATGCTTAATTCTTTTTAGTTTGCAGGCATGTAAGGATAGTTTTCTAGAGTTAAAACCGAAGGGAACAGATCTTGAAGATAATTATTACCGCAATAGACAAGAAGCATATAATGGATTGATAGCTACTTATGATATGGTTGGTTATCAAAGCAATTCGTATACAAGTAAGATTTTAGCAACTTCAGCAGCTTCCGACGATCATTATGCAGGTGGTGGTGGTTCATCAGATTTGCCAAATCTTCAGGCATGGTCTGATTATTCGGTAGATCCGGCTGTTGGTCCTCAGGAAGATTTATGGCGCAGAAACTACATGGGTATTAATAGAGCAAATATTTTGCTGTCAAAATTACCTGATGTTTCAATGGATGATAAGGAAAAATCACGTTTTGAAGCAGAAGCAAAATTTCTGCGTGCCTATTTCTATTTTGATCTGATACGTTATTTCCGTAATATTCCTTTAATAGATCACCCATTAGCAGGAGATGAGCTATATGAAGTGTTACAGGTTGCACCCGCAGAAATATATGCATTTATTGAAAGTGACTTAACGAGCGCAATGCCAAATCTTCCTATGCAGGTTGTTAAATCTACAGAAGCTGGTAGAGTATCGCAGGGAACAGCCAAAGCTTTATTAGGAAAGGTATATTTGCAACAGGAGAAATTTGATTTAGCCGCACAGCAACTTGCTGCAGTAAATGGTGAGCCAGGACAAACCAGTCAATACGGTTATCGTTTATTAGATAATTTCGCAGATCTATTTAAAGTGGATAACAAATTCAATAGTGAATCTATTTTCGAGATATCTTTTACAAATACTTCTGTTGGAGATTGGGGTTGTATTACTTGTAGTGAGGGGAATGTAATGAATATCTTAACAGGACCACGTGGCTATAGTGTTGGTGCTGGTGGACCCGATTATGTATCTGGATGGGGTTTTCTTCCTGTTACTACAGAATTGGCTGATCTAATGAAGAATGATCCGCGGTATCCTTATACAATCATTGATATGCAGAAATTAGCTGATGAAGGAAAAGGATCATATACGCCTGGATATATGGATACAGGTTATTTCCTGGAGAAATTTGCCGGAAGAGAATCTAACCGTTGGACCGGTGCAGGATCGTTCGAATTAAATTTTCCACAAAACATGTATGATATCCGATTAGCAGACACTTATTTATTGGAAGCTGAAGCAATTGTTAGAGGTGGTGGAAATGCAGGTCGGGCAGCAGCTCTTTTGAATGCTGTTCGAGACAGAGTAGATTTGGCTCCTGTAGCTGCAACGCTAGACAACATTAAGAGAGAGCGTCGAGTTGAATTGGCAGGTGAAGGACACCGTTGGTTTGACCTTGTTCGCTGGGGAGATGCAGCTGCAGCCTTAAGTGATCGTGGTTTTGTAGCAGGCAAAAGTGAAATATTGCCTATCCCATTGCTTGAGTTAGATAATTCAAAGCTAGAGCAGAGTAAAGAATATGGTGGCACCAAATAAGTAAGAAAATTATGAAAATCAATTATAGAAAAATATATTCCTTGATCTGGGGTTTGATAGGAATTATGGTTTTGAATGCATGTAAGATTGAAGGTGATAACTTGCATTTAGAAAAGATTGCCCAACCTGATTTCGAAGTTGTTGACCTGTCAAAAGGTAAAGTAAGATTAATTAATACAACTAATTCACCCTCTATTGCACAATGGACGGTAGTTAGTACGGGTCAAAAAGTTACTGGAGATACCGTAGATTTGAACCTAATCTTTGCAGGTCAGTATGATGTTGAATTAAATATTGTAGCACAGGGTGGTATGGCAAGCGTGATAAAACCGGTTACTGTAAATGAGAATGACCCGGAAGCTTGTGCAGATACCAGAGCACTTGGTTTTATTGCAGGTTGCGATGTGAAAACTTGGAAGCTTAATCCGGAAGCAGGAACATTAAAAGTGGGTCCCGGTGCAGATAACGGTGATTGGTGGGCAAGCGGTTTGGGCGACGTTGAAGGTCGTAGTTGCGAATTCAATGATGAGTTTAGTTTTGCATTTAATGCAGAAGGAACCTATAACTATGACAATAAAGGTGATTTCTTTGCAGATGGATACCTGGGAAATAAAACTTCAGGTTGTGAGCCTGCGGCAAATTTATCTGGAGCGCAAAAACTATGGGATTCAGGACAGTTTAGTTTTTCAGTAACCGAAGGTACAGGGGTTAAGAAACTAGGACAATTGAGACTAGTAGGTAAAGGCGCTCATATTGGTGTAAAGAAAGCACACAATGGAGGTGAAACCGCAGAGGGCCCTGTAAATGACTTTGTATTGTATGACATTTTGGAAATGAAGAAAAATGTTGACGGTAAAGGATATGATATTTTAAAAGTGGGTGTTGATATTGGTGGAGGTGCATGGTGGACTTTTACTTTACGTTCGTCTTAATACTTCACACGATTATTTAAACTATGAAACCGATATTATCTATGTTAAAAATAATTCCAATTCTGTTGCTTTCCGTTGCATGTGCTGAGAATGAGAATATAAAACCTCATATACCACAGCCAGAACCGGTTGGTCCGAAAGAGTATTCATTTTCAACAACGCCTTCTTGGGTAGATGAGTTTGATTATGAAGGTCTTCCGGATGTGAAAAAGTGGGGCTACGATGTGGGTTCGCAAAATAACGGCTGGGGAAATAATGAACTCCAATACTATACTGAAGCAGACTTAGAAAATGCTAGTGTAGGGGGTGGGGTGTTGACCATCACAGCTAAAAAGGAAGACTTTGAAGGCTTTGGGTATACCTCTGCCCGTCTCGTAAGTAAGGGAAAAGGTGATTTCCTATATGGCCGTTTTGAGGTAAGAGCGAAAGTTCCTCCAGGAAAAGGAACTTGGGCTGCAGCTTGGATGTTGCCTACCGATTGGGCATATGGTGGCTGGCCAGCTTCTGGAGAGATTGATATTTTGGAACATGTTGGTTATGATCAAGATGTAGTACATATCAGTATGCATACTGAAGCGTATAATCATGGTATTAATACGCAAAAAACAGCAACAAAAAAGATTCAGAATGCTACAACAGAATTTCATGTTTACAGAGTTGACTGGACCCCTGATTATATAAAGGGTTTTGTTGATGATGTCGAAATGTTTCATTTTGTGAATGAAAAAAAAGGATACGCTGTTTGGCCTTTTGATAAAAGGTTTCATTGGTTATTGAACTTAGCTGTAGGTGGTGACTGGGGAGGACAGATGGGTGTTGACGAAGGAGCATTCCCGGCAAAAATGGAGGTAGATTATGTACGAGTATATGATTTACAGTAAAGTTAAATAACTCAATTCCTCGATTTCACCAAAGCGAGGGATGATTTTAATAGGCGATCAATATCATTTTAATGTATTGATCGCCTATTGTTGTTTTGAACACTTAAATGGGTTTATAAATCGTTGGATGAACTCCCTTTATTTTTTTAAAAGTATGACTGAAAGCTGCTAAATCGCTGAAGTTTAATAAGGTAGCTATTTCGGTCCATGATAGATTAAGCTTTTTCAACTCCAGACTTTTCTCAATCTTTCTTCTTAATAAATAATGATAAGGACTACTATTGAATGCTTGTTTGAAAAGTCTGTAAAAACGATACTCAGACATACAGCATTCTTGCGCAACTTTTTTGATTTCAATTGGCATGAAAATATGATCGTCCAAATAGGATTTGCCAAATAACAATCGACGATAAAGTTCTTTTCGTGTAGAAATTTTAGCAGTTCTGATTTGATAATAAGATCGGATAGAAGATAAGTTTTCTTCTATCATCAATTGAACTATATCATAGATGGTTTCCTGGGGTGACGTTATAAATACATCATTCTCCATTCCATAATGTAAAGACTCTAACCGTTTACAGAGTATTGTTCCTGCATGACATTCCTGAATAAATAAATCCGGACTGATAAAGAAATTACCTATTTCTGAGATTGAATCGATCTCATCAGGCTGGGTTATACCTTGAATCATTTCTTTAATAAGTAGTGTATCAATATCTAAGCATACACTTTTATTATTTCCATTGGCAATCATGACATCGCCTTTTGGATAATGTTCATTCACTAATATATATTGACCATTAGTAATTTCGAGGTTTCTTCCATCAAATTGATAGTTTTCTTGACCAGAAATCACATATTTCAAACTTAAGCCTTTATGAAAAACATTCTTTTCAAGTGAATAAAACTTTGAGCTTATTATAATGCTTTGATGCACAGGTAGCACAGAATACCAAAAATTATTGCCAATTAAATGCTGTACACCGGTTTTGGTGATATGATGAGATACTTTTTCTCGGTCAAGACTATTCTTTAATAGGTGCTCAGCCATATTAACAAAATATTATTACACTAAAATGCCAACAAATTTTCACTTTTTATAAAATAGGCAGAAAATTACAAGTTGTGAGCGTGTTTCCAATCTTATAATTGTGAAAAAAACTTATTATCATATGAGACATATTATTTTGAAATGCACAGGGTTGTTGGTTTTCCTATTAACAGCGAACCAGGTTTTCGCAAGAACAAACCATTTATATGAGTTATATCTTAAAAGAGATTTCGTTTCTCTTGAATATCAGCTGAAAGATAAGCGGTTGAACAAAGAGAACAAGGATACTTATGAAGTCTTCAATGCAATGCTCCTAAACGCATATGGAAAAAGCACCGAAGCTGGACAAATTTTGCAAGAAGCTGGTGAGAGCTTAAAGAATGATACCTTGAGCTATCTGGCGTTAAAAACATTAAATATAATCGCATTTAATAATTTTAATTATTCTGAAGCATCAAAAAGTGGAAAAATTCTTCTTGATAAATATAAGGAGATGTACAGTCCGCAAGAGTATCAGGAGTTTTCTCAAAATGTGAAAATAGCCACTATCTTGCACGATAGCCCGGCTCAACAAACTATAAAAACTGCTAATACCACGATTGATTTACATAAAGATACTGTTGGATTATTGAATATTCCTGTATCAGTTGCAGGCAAGACGCTTTCTTTGATATTTGATTCAGGTGCTGGAATGTCTGTAATTTCAGAAAGTGTGGCGAAAATGTTGAATTTAAACATTGTTAGCGACTCAACTGTTGAAATTGGCGGCAGTACAGGTACATATATTGACGCAAAACTGGCCATTGCAAACAATATTCAAATTGGCAATATATCCGTTTCAAATGTAGCTTTCCTTGTGTTTCCTGATCGTGCACTTTCCTTTGGAGACGGCTCTTATAAGATGGATGGTATTATAGGTTTCCCAGTTATAAAGGAATTCGGTTCTCTAACTTTGACCAGGCAAAATCAACTTTTTGTTCCAAATGAAATAAAGAAAGAGAGAGTTAAACCAAATATGATGCTTGATGAGTTGCAGCCAATACTTATCCTAAGCTATAATAGTAATAACAATGATACGAAGCTTCCTTTTACATTTGATACAGGAGCAAATAAAACCACCATTAGTGAAAACTTTTATCAGAGATTTCCATACGATGTGAAGACAAATGGGAAAGAGAATACCAGAACTTTTGAAGGTGTAGGAGGGAAAAAAGAATTTGAAGGGTTCGATATTAAAGAATTGACTTTTAAAGCTGGAAGACAGCCTTTAAAATTAAAAAATATTTTTGTTTTTAGAGAGCCCTTTATCGCCAATGGTGATAGTTATTATGGAAATATTGGTCAGGACGTAATTAAACAATTTGAAAGCATAACAATTAATTTTAAAGATTCATTTATCAAATTTGGTAAGCCTATTTAATCATACTCCATTGAATGTGTGTCAATGAGCCGATTTCTTCTCCTAATCGGCTCATAGCAATATGATAAGTTATTTTAATTGTTAAAATAGATTTATTTTGTACTTTTAACGATATGTTTTTATAAATAAAGAAAATATTAACGTTAAACTTTAACATTATGAAAAAAACGACAAACCGTGTATTCAGTTTTTTAACATTCACAGTCTGTATTGCCGTTCTTGTTTCTTGTAACAACGCGAATCAAAATGAAGATAATGCTGAAGCTGTACAGGATACTGTAGCTAGCCTTACTCAAGTATGGAAAACTGATTCTACTTTTACAGGCTCAGAATCTACATTATACAACCCAGACAACCAGACTATTTATGTTTCTTGTGGAAATACAGATGCAAGTGCAAAAGATGGCGATGGTTTTATTGCTTTACTTAACACAGATGGATCTGTTAAAAACATGGAATGGGTAACAGGATTGAATGCACCCAAAGGCATGGCCATTTTAAATGGAAAACTTTATGTAACGGATATTGATGAAGTAAAAATCATCGATCTGGAGACTGCAAGCATAGAAAAAACAATCCCTGTTGAAGGAGCAAAGTTTTTAAATGACCTTGCCAGCGATGGTACAAATGTTTATTTCTCAGATTCTCAATCAGGAATCGTTTATTCATTAAACCAAGCCGGAAGTATAAATGCGGTTATCAATGATGCAGAAGGTATTAACGGACTTGAGTTCTACCAAGAAAACTTATATACTCTTGATAACGCAGGATTGAAAAAATACGATACTACAGAGTTTAAATCAAGTCTTCTTAATTCAGAAGTTACTGGAGGCGATGGACTTGTTATACTTAATGATAGTACTTTCATCGCAAGTCGTTGGGCTGGAGAAATCTATTTGATTAAAGGTAGCGGAAGCACTTTATTAGTTGATACAAAAGCTGAGAAATCAAACACTGCTGATATTGGTTATATTGCAGATCAGAATTTGGTAATTGTGCCAACTTTTATGAAGAATGAAGTAGCTGCATATAAATTAAGTGGGGAATAATTGCAGTAAAGATAGTTTACCTATAGGTAGATTAAGAAACAAAAGGAGGAGAGCCTTTATTAAAGGCTCTCCTCTTTTTGTTTCTTATATAATGCTCATTTATAGCTTGGTGGTTTTTATATCCTAGATAGATTGTTGAAGTAAAAAGGATTTTAAATTTAGACCAAGACAGTACAGGATGGTATTTCTATTCATAATTTATCTCTTTATGTAACAAAATTATTCGTTTATTTATATTACTAAACGAGAGTGTGAACCACACGAAGAGCATTAGATCAAATATTATAATCCTCTAACCAACCATGAAAAGAAATATATTATTAAAAGAAATCTTTCTGTTCTTAGGAGCATTATTAGTTTTTTTTAGTCTGAGCCAGTGTACAAGTTCAAATAAAAATCTTGTCCAATTAAAGAAGGGATCCCGTATCGTTTTAATTGGAAATAATTTAGGATCAAGGATGATGAATTATGGTCATTTCGAAACTGAAATGCATTTACGCTATCCGGACAGCTTGTTATTCATACGAAACATGAGTGATGGAGGGAATACTCCCGGCTTTAGGCCTCATTCTGCAAGAAAATCGCCATGGGCCTTTCCCGGTGCGGAAAAGTTTCATCCTGAATTAGCAGATTATGCTGATAGCGAAGGTCATTTTCCAACAGAAGATGAATGGCTTTTCAGCCTTAAACCTGATATTATTATCGCATTTTTCGGGTATAATGAGTCATTTGATGGTGAAGCAGGATTGTCGAATTATAAAGCAGAATTAGACGCTTTCATAAAACATACCCTATCACAAAAGTATAACGGCGATACTACTCTACAGTTGGCTATAGTATCACCCATTGCTTTTGAAGATCTCTCTGATAAAATGGATCTTCCTAATGGTAAAAAAGAGAATGTAAATCTTGAATTGTATAGTAATGCAATGCAAGAGGTAGCTGCTCAGAATAACGTTCTTTTTGTAGATGCCTTTCATCCTTCAAAACAATGGTACGACTCAAGCAGTGAGGATTTGACTATAGATGGTTTTCAGCTAACTGCAGATGCCTATGAAAGGTTTTCAAAGCTTCTGGTAAATGAAATTTTTGGAAAGACTTCATTAAAAGCCGAACGGTACAAAGAATTAGTACACAATGCGGTACTTGAGAAGAACTGGATGTGGCACAATGATATTAAAATTCCAAATGGTGTTCATGCTTATGGACGGAGGTATGATCCTTTCGGATCAGATAATTATCCGGCAGAGATTGCTAAGATAAGAGAAATGACAGCTATAAGGGATGAAGCTATATGGAAAGCTGCAAAGGGAGAGAAAATGGATTTGCAACTTGCAGATTCAAAAACATCCGTACTTCCGCCTGTGAAAACTAATTATGATCCGAAAGTAAATGGCGATCCGAACTATTTGTACGGACAGGATGCGCTTGATAAATTCCACATCGCTCCGGGTTATAAGGTTGAATTATTTGCTTCAGAAAGAGAATTCCCTGATTTAGAAAACCCTGTTCAACTGTCTTTTGATAATAAAGGTCGCCTTTGGGTTGCTACCATGCCAACCTACCCCCATTGGAGACCAGGAGACCCAAAGCCAAATGATAAGCTTATCATTTATGAAGATACGGATGGCGATGGAAAGGCAGATAAACAAACTATTTTTGCAGATAGTTTACACCTCCCGATAGGTTTTGAGGTAACTGAAGAAGGTGTATATCTTTCTCAGGGAACTAATCTGGTGATATTAAAAGATCTTGACGGTGATGATAAGGCGGATAGTAAAGAAATTCTTTTAAGCGGTTTCGATGATCACGACACCCACCATGCTCATAGTGCATATACGGTCGATCCAGCAGGTGGAATCTATATGGGCGAAGGTGTTTTTTTGCATACAAATGTTGAAACACCTTACGGGCCTGTTCGTGCAACGAACGGCGGATTCTATAGATATGATCCTAAACGACATAAGCTGGATCGTGTAGCACAATTGTCAATTCCCAATCCCTGGGGAATCGCATTTGATAAATGGGGAGAGAACTTCTTTACTGAAACATCAAATCCACCTATGCGATGGATGAGACCAGGCTCCATTAAACCTAGATTTGGACAATCAAACCCCAATTCCAGAGATTTAATTGAACCGGATTTCCGTATTCGACCTACCTCAGGTTTAGAGTTTATCTACAGCAGGCATTTTCCTGACGAAGTTCAAGGAGATTTTCTGTTGAATAATACCATCGGGTTTTTAGGTACCATGCAGCATACTTTGAATGATGACGGAACCGGCTATGTAAGCAAACATAGGCAAGATTTACTTTGGTCTGATGATAGAAATTATAGGCCGGTAGACCTTGAGTTTGCACCTGATGGTTCTTTGTATATTGTAGATTGGCATAATGTTCTGATTGGTCATATGCAACACAATGCGCGTGATCCACTTCGCGATCATGTTCATGGAAGAATTTACAGAGTTACCTATCCATCTCGACCTTTGGTTAAACCAGCGAAAGTTGCAGGTGCTACCATAGATGAACTTTTGGAGAATTTAAAACTGCCGGAAGCCCGAACCCGTGCCCGTTCCAGAAATGAGCTAAGAGGGCGTAAGGTTTCAGAAGTTTTGTCAGCTACTAAGGCATGGGTAGCAAAGCTTGATCAGGGTGATCCAAGCTTTGAACATAATTTGTTAGAGGCACTGTGGGTAACCTGGGGTATGGATCAGGTAGATCAGGACTTGTTAAAGCGTTTATTAAATTCTAAAGATTACCATGCAAGAAGTGCAGCAGTTCAAGTATTAGGATATTCAGGTCATCAGGTAGCCAATCAGGCAGATTTACTAATGAAAGCTGCTCAGGATGAGCATGGTCGTGTTCGTTTAGAGGCAATTGTTGCAGCATCATGGTTAGAAAAAGATACAGGTTTGGCAATTGTAAATGAGGCCGGAAAGATGCCTCTTGATGATTGGATGATGGCTTCTTTCCAGACTGCGCTGGCTTCGCTTCGAGGAGAAACATTAAAAGAAGAAGAAACAACGGTAACCACTGATCTGGAAGGTGCTGAAAAAGATCTTTATATCAAAGGAAGTGCAATTTTTGCTCGTGATGGATTTTGTGTTACTTGTCATCAGGCTGATGGAATGGGACTTGAAGCATCCGGTTTTCCACCACTTAAAGGAAGTGAGTGGGTATTAGGTAATGAAGATCGTTTAATTAAATTAACGTTAAAAGGATTGCAGGGACCAATTGAAGTATTGGGTAAGGGATATCCCGGTCAGGTTCCCATGACACCATTTGGTGGTATGTTGAATGATGAAGAGATTGCTTCAGTATTAACCTATGTTAGAAACTCCTTCGGCAATGTCGCATCAGCTGTTACTCCTGAAAAAGTTAAAGCAATAAGAGCTTCTGTTGAAAGTAAAACAGGTTTTTATTCACCGGAAGAATTGCTTAAACTGCATCCATTAGAAAAGTAAGAAACGTAAGATTTATTAGCCCAATCAAGAATAATGGTGAAGAATAAAATTGGATTTAATGTATTAGTATGGTCTGCTGTAATGTCAGAAGACCTTTTTCCTATAGTAGATCGATTAAAGAACATTGGTTACGATGGAGTAGAATGTTTTATTGGAGAGGAGGATACTCCTGCGTATAAACGATTCGGCGATTATACTCGAAGTTTAGATCTTGGGGTTACGGCAGTTATGGTAGGTACGAAAGAGGAAAACCCCATAGATAAGTCAGCTATCGTGAGAAAGAAAGCTATCGACCGGATTAGGCGAGCTATTGATAAAGCTCATGATATGAATGCGTCTATTATCTGCGGTCCATTTCATTCTGCACATTCAAGTTTTTCTCATATGCCCCCTCAAGAAGAAGAATATGCCTGGGGAGCTGAGGTATTATATGTTGCTGGCAATTATGCCGCAGAGGCAAATATTACATTGGCATTGGAAGCATTAAACAGGTTTGAATGCTATTTGTGTAATACGATGGAACACTTATCCAAATTGATTAATATGGCAGATCATCCAAATGTTAGAGCAATGTATGATACACATCATGCAAATATTGAGGAGAAGAAAATCCCACAGTCCATTTATACAATTGCTCCGGTTTTAGCGCATGTTCACATTAGTGAAAACGACCGGGGAACACCTGGTGACGGGCATGTACGGTGGGATGAAACCTTTTCAACCCTGGCTGAAATTAACTATGATGGTTGGCTCACCATTGAGGCGTTCTCTAGAAATGACCCCGCTTTTGCCAATTCTATTGGAGTTTGGAGAGATTATTCAGAACCTTGGGCAATTGCTGAACAAGGCTATAAATTTATAAAAGAAATGCTTGATAAGTATGAAAACAAAAGCCCTATTCTATAAAACGAATGAGCACAGACTAATTTTAATGAGCTTGTCATTAATCATATTTCTCTTTGTTCAACTATCTTGTGCAAATGCACAAAATAACCAATGGTTGCAATTTCAAGCAGCTCAGCCTAATGGGAAACACATTGTTTTGATATCGGGCGATGAAGAATATCATTCTGAAGAATCTCTGCCTATGCTAGCAAAAATACTCACTACGCATCATGGATTTAAGACAACCGTCTTGTTTTCAATCGATCCGAAAACAGGAACTATTGATCCTACTTATCAGAACAATATCCCTGGGTTAAACAATCTTACTTCAGCTGATCTGATTATCATTGCCACCCGTTTTAGAGAACTCCCAGATGAGCAAATGAAGTATATCGATGATTACCTAAAGGCCGGTAAACCTGTAATTGGTTTAAGAACAGCTACGCATGCTTTTAATGCTGAAAATAAAATGAAAGATAGTCCCTATGCAAAATATGGCTATTTAAGTAAAGAAGCAGGCTGGGAAGATGGGTTTGGAAAGCAAGTTCTAGGAGAAACTTGGATTGACCATCATGGTCAACATGGAAAAGAAGGAACCCGAGGGCTCATCAACGGTTTGTTTAAAGAGAACCCGATGCTTAACGGCGTGTCTGATATTTGGGTGCCAACCGATGTGTATACTATTAAGGATTTAGTAGCAGATGCAAAAGTTTTAGTCTGGGGACAGGTAACCAAAGGTATGACGGCTGAAAGTTTGGGCAGCTGGGAAAAAACAATTATGCCGGTTGCGTGGACAAAAAGCTACTCCATTGAATCGGGAACGAAAGGAAAGGCTTTTGCAACAACAATGGGCTCTTCAATCGATTTCTTAAATGAAGATTTGAGAAGGCTTATTGTCAATGCGTGTTATTGGGCTGTGGATTTAACCGATAAAATACCTGAAAAAAGTAACGTTGATTTTGTTGGTAATTATGAACCGTTAATGTTTGGATTTGGCACCTTTAAAAAAGGTTTGAAGCCCAATGATTATAGGTAAGCTGTATTTCGTATTGGAGGTCTAGCTAATCTTTTATAATAAAAGGGAATCAATTCTATGTGCGTGAACCATGTTGAGTTCATCTGACCAGATAAAAACAGTAAAGAGGCCATCTTGCGATGCCACCATTGCCATGGCATCTCTTTGATCGTGAACAAACTGTGCAGCAGCCAAATGTCTTGTTCCGCCAATTTTGGTACTGTCTAGCAATTCTGGCTTTCCATTTTTAATTGGTTCGGACAGCAGAATCTGTGCTACCGGAAGACCAACATCTGAGCGTGCGACTTTTGCTCCGAAGGCTAGTAGTTTATGGTCGCGAGTTATTATTGTAGCGCCATCGACAGCAGAGAACCCGCCAATAGAATTGATTGCCCGATGTAATTGAGCTTCATATTCTTCATAAAGATCGGGTTCCTCATCCATACTTTCAGGTAGTAAATCATAAGCAGGATTTAGTCGATAACTAATGGGTTGAACAATGGACTTTAGCCAGCTACTGGTGTTGGAAGGAGTGATCAGCATCAATGCGCCGCGGCCATGTCGGCGCATAGCTAAGGCTAATTCTACTAAAATATTGACTGATTTACCTGCAAAGGTAGGAATTGGTATACCTAAGAGAGAAGATAAGATATCTGGACATTTGCTAAGCCCCCATTGGCGTTCATCGATCATCTTTATCTGATTGCCTTTTAACACGGCCAGATTAATAAACTTACGGCCAACAGCCTCGTGTTTCTGCTTAATTACAAGTAAACCGGCTTCAATTACTTCCAATACTAAACAAGATGCAGGAACGTTGTGTGTGGTTCCCCAGATACATAAATTCTCATCATCGTGCCAAACTCCTAAATGAATTCCTGGTTCAATTACAGCAGGTGATAATTTAACAAGATGATGCGGAGTCAATCTTTGATGGTGTTTTAGAATTAAATTATTCTGACCGGTCTGGGGTGGTAAATATGCAATGGATATTTTAGGTGTATAACCTTCTTCATGACGCAAGCTTGCCCAAAACGCAGTATCAATGATAGCCTCAATTACATACGTTTCAGGTACTAAAAAATCTTTTTGTTGATTGGATTCCTGCTGCCTGATGAAGTATTCCTTGATCTCAGATGAGACAATCTTAGCTGGTAAGTAGGTAGGTTCTGAAATCATGCTTCCTAATATGTCTTAATTGCACCGTTTAATTTTAAACAAGCGAAGGGAGCAAATTACGAAAAAGCGAATTAATTAATTCAGAATTCTCTGATTTTAATAAAGTGGGATGTGTGCTATACTAAATTGATTATATTATTTAACTTAATTATTAAAATTTTTAGTATTGAATCGTTTTTATAATAAAAAACCCTAAATTAGAAACACCATTAAATTTCCTAATAATAAATCCTTTCTGATAACCCGTATAAATTACTAATTATTTTAATTACAAATGGATAAACAAAAACATTCTAGACGTGGATTCTTAAAGAATGCGGCTATTGCAACAGCTGCGTTTACAATTGTACCTCGCTTTGTTTTAGGTGGGCAAGGCTATTTAGCGCCTAGCGATCATTTAACAAAAGCTGTTATTGGAGTTGGCGGTATGGGCCGCGGTCATTTTGCTTACGCCGGAACGAAGACTATTGCGATTTGTGATGTAGATAAAAGACATCTCGCGTTAGCTGCTAATATGCTTGAAAGCGGTGTGAAACAGTTTGCTGATTATCGTGATTTAATTCAATTGCCAGACCTAGATATTGTTCATATTGCTACACCGCCTCATTGGCATGGTATTATGGCTGCAGAAGCTGCCAAAGCCGGAAAAGATATCTGGTGCGAAAAGCCAATGACAAGAACCATTGGTGAGGGGAAGAGAGTAAGAGAAGCTGTTCAACAACATGGCCGTATTTTTAGATTAAATACCTGGTTTAGATTTGAGAGTAATTTTTACGGAATGGATGTCCCCGTTAAAAAGATTAAAAAATTAGTGGATTCTAAAATGTTAGGTTGGCCTTTAACTGTTACGATTGGCCGACATACCGGTTTTGACTGGAAGTTTTATTGGGTTGGTAAAGAGAACCTGCCTGTGGAGCCGGTTCCAGCTGAACTTGATTATGATATGTGGTTGGGGCCTGCACCATTTAAACCATATAGTGAACACCGAGTACATACTACTTTTAGAGGATATTGGGATTATGATGGCGGAGGGTTAGGAGATATGGGGCAACATTACATGGATCCGGTTCAATATTTTCTTGGAAAAGATAATGAAAGTCCGATTTCTGTAGAGGTTGATGCTCCACAGCAACACAGTGATGCTGTAGGTATCTGGCGTAAAATTACTTATACCTATGCAGATGGATGTAAGATTATATTAGATGGTGAAGGAGCGATTGAGAATGTGCCGTATATTGATGGTCCGGATGGGAAGTTATTCCGCGGGTTTGTGTCTGATATTCCTAATATGGAACAAAAACTAGCATCTTTTCCAGAGCCCGAAGCACAGGTTACTGATTTTGTGGAAGCCGTAAAAACGCGTAAAAAGTTTGCTTTAAATGAAGAGAACGGACATCGTTCTTGTACATTGGTCAATATGGGTCTTGCAGCTTTAAGACTTGGAAGAGCACTTAAGTATGATCCGGCTAAGGAAGAATTTATTAATGACGAAGCTGCAAATCGCTTGATAAATCAACCAATGCGGGGACCATGGACTATCTAATATATTATTCAAAGCCAAAAAAAAGACTCATGAACAAATTATTATACTTGGTGTTATTTGCGATTTTTATTCAACAATCACCGATTTATGCCCAGCAGGTTGATCAACGTACCACAACGACTAAAATTGCTGACCTTCTCGCTCAACAGCCATCGCCTAATGAGCTGAAACTGAATGAAGCGATGAGACAAATGGATGCATTTCAAGCATCAGACTTTACAGCTTTGTTAAAGACTTTGACCCCACCCGCACAGGGTAATAATTCAAAGCTTGAATATGCGACGAATAGTTATGCTTTTTACGTACAGCAGCCAGGAAGGGAAACTCAACGTGCAAAATATGTGCAAGGCTTGAATGCTGCATTAAATGAAGTTGCTGATAAAGATAATAAGGGATATGTTATTTCTTTATTGCACAAAGCAGGAAAAGACGATGCGGTTGCAGCGTTAACTCCGTTTTTGACCGATGAGTATCTATCTGAAAAGGCATCGCGGGCATTAGCGAGTATTGGTTCTGAACAAGCTTCTAAAGCTCTTTTAAGTGCTGTGCCTTCTGCAAAAGGCAATGCGTTAATTTCAGTTATTGAAGCTTTGGGAGATATTCGCTATGAAGGTGCAGAATCGACACTGTTATCAATGCTTGGGAATAGTGACCAGAATGTACAAAAGGTTTTGCTGTACTCACTTTCTAATATAGCTGGTGCGGCATCTGCAGATGCACTAAAAAATGCGGCTGCTAGTGTGGATTATGTTTATGATGTAACCAACGCTACGGGTTCTTTTATTCATTATATTTCTCAGTTAGTTGGAAAAAATAATGAACTTGCTGAAGGTTTAGCTGAAGATTTACTTAAAAATACCACTAAGGATTTGCAGGTAGATTCTCGTATTGCTGCATTGAGTATTTTGACAAAAATACATGGTGAAGATTATACCAAGAGCTTGATTAAAGCTGCAAATGATAAAAACTTAGAATATCGTATTGCTGCATTAAAATTAGCCTCACCGTTTTTGAACGAAGCTAATATCAATGACTGGATGAAAGGTTTGAAGAAAGCTAATGTTGATGCCAAGCCGGATTTTATTGCATTTTTAGCTGCAAGCAATAATAGCTTAGCTGCTTCTGCTATCCAAAAGTCCTTAAAGAGCAAATCTGATGCGGAGCGTGCCAGTGCAATTATTGCTTTATCAAAACTTGAAGGAGATAAAGCCTTGCCGCTTCTATTGGATTTGATGGAAAATGGGAATGCGGCTGACAGGCCAGCTTTAGAAGAAGCCTTTTTAACAATGAAAGGAGAGCAGGTTCAACCATTATTGCTCGCAGCTCTACCAGCGGCTAACTCGGCAAATAAGGTAGTTCTGCTTGATGTACTTTCACATCGTGCCTATAATGGTAGCTTTTCTGCTATTAAAGATTTATTAGTTAGGGGTGATACCTCTGTGCAAAAGGCAGCATTTAGAGCTCTTCCTCAAATAGCCCGTTCTTCTGATCTAGCTGATTTGCTGATATTAATGAATACTTACGGTAGAGATAAGAATGTTCATCAAGCTATAATAAATAGTGTTGAATACAGTGCGAACAAAGAGCAAGATATTTCGACTATCCTTAATCAATATAATCAACAGGATGCTCAGCAAAAAACTAATTATTTAACTCTTCTTTCAGGTATAGGAGGCAAAGATGCTTTGGAAGCTGTTATTGAAACGGGCGAAACGAATGATGTGAATTTAAAGAATGCAGTAGTGCTATCATTAGCAAACTGGAAAGATCAGAGCGCACTTCAGACGCTGATTGATTTAAGTAAAACTTCGTTAAATTCCGCTCAGTTAGATGCAGTTGTAAAAGGTGTAGTTCGTCTTACTGCTAGTTCAGATCTTACAGGTGAAAGGCAGCTATTGATCTATCGTGACTTGATGGAAGTAGCTCATACTACTAGTCAAAAGCAAGCTATATTGAGAAATATTGAAGCAACGAATACTTATAATGCATTGATGTATGCGGGAAGCTTTCTAGATGATAAAGATTTGGGAGGAGCTGCTGCGAATACGGTTATGAATATTGCATTGCTAAATCCTACTTACAATGGAGAGGATGTTAAGGGCTTGCTTAATAAAGTTATTGATAAGTTGAGTGGTAGTGAAAGTGGGTATTTAAGAGAAGCCGTAATTAAACATATTGCTGAATTACCAAAAGGCACAAGTTATGTTTCTTTATTTAATGGTAAAGATTTAAGTGGTTGGAAAGGATTGGTTGGAGATCCTATTAAACGAAGTAAAATGAGTGCTGCAGAATTAGCCAGTGCACAAGTGAAGGCTGATGAAGAAATGCGCGAGGGCTGGATCGTTAAGGATGGAATATTGGCTTTTACAGGAAAGGGAAATAATATTGCGACGGTAAAGCAATATGGTGATTTTGAAATGTTGGTTGATTGGAAGCTTGATAAGGATGGAGAAGATGGTGATGCTGGTGTTTATCTTCGCGGAACTCCTCAAGTACAGATGTGGGATATTTCTCGTACAGATGTAGGGGCAGAAGTCGGGTCTGGTGGTTTATATAATAATCAGAAGAATGAAAGCAAGCCATTGAAGGTTGCAGATAATCCTTTGGGTGACTGGAATACCATGAAGATTAAAATGGTAGGTGAGAAGGTAACTGTTCATTTAAATGGAGAGTTGGTTGTGGATAATGTTACATTAGAAAACTACTGGGATAGAAACCAATCTATTTTTCCTGTTGAGCAAATTGAACTTCAGGCGCATGGTACTTTAGTTTACTATCGAGATATCTTTATAAAAGAGCTTCCAAGAAAGGAGATATTTCAATTGAGCGAACAGGAGAAAAAGGAAGGGTTTAAGGTTTTGTTTGATGGAACAAACCTGGATTCATGGCAGGGAAATAAGTCTGCTTATATGGTAAGCGATGAAGGAACCTTGGCAATTTATCCTACAGAAGATTCAGGTGGTAATTTATATACAAAGGAAGAATTTGGTGATTTTGTGTATCGTTTTGAGTTTCGTTTAACTCCCGGAGCGAATAATGGAATTGGAATTCGTAGTCCTTTAACCGGAGATGCTGCTTATGTGGGCATGGAAATTCAGGTATTAGATGATGATGCAGATATGTACAAGGATTTGGAAGTTTATCAATATCATGGTTCAGTATATGGTGTTATGTCAGCAAAAAGAGGTTTCCTAAAACCAATGGGAGAGTGGAACCAAGAAGAAATTTATATTAAAGGAAATGATATTAAAGTAACTTTAAATGGAACTGTGATCTTGGAAGGGAATTTAAGTGAAGCCGTTAAGAATGGTACACTGGATAAAAAAGATCACCCTGGTTTACAAAGAAGTAGTGGTCATATTGCCTTCTTAGGACATGGATCTGAAGTCCATTTCAAAAATATACGGATTAAGGAGTTATAATAGTCTTAATTGGTTTGCTGGAGCGTCCTTGTTAAAAGGACGCTCATTTTTTCTTTCATTATCTCGATAAGCTCAATTAGATCTTGGGCGTTAGGATCTGATGAACTTATTGATTCGGCAGATATCAGGTTAGCGATTTGTGTATCAGTAGTATATTTATCCACATCACTAGTTTCACTGCATTTTACCAAATTGGTTAGTTGAATTAATAGCTCATTATGAAGACTGTATAATACTGCTACAGTTTTTAATAAGTTTTTATTGTAATCTTTTTCAACTGATTGTTCAAGTGTTTCCATCTCTTAGGTTTATATTTCAAAATACCGCTATTAAAGTTTAATAAAACTGACATTTTTATTAACAATACTGACAATATCAAACGTTTGCGTAAGTGTTTTTTTAATATTTTTGCCTATGTTTAGGTATCAGACTCTTATATAATAATGAATAATACATCTCCAGCCAACAAAGCGATAATTGATACATCTGATTCTAAGAAGTCTTTTGATTTAGAACAATTTTTTGAATTATCACCTGATTTATTATGTATTGCAGGTTATGACGGTTACTTTAAAAAAATTAATGCAGCTGTTTCAAAGACTCTTGGTTATACAAAAGAAGAGTTATTTGAAAGGTTGATAATTGATTTTGTTCATGTTGATGATAGAGAAGAAACTCTAAGAACGCGTGGTCTTATAAAAAACAATTATCCTCTTTTGCGTTATGAAAACAGATATATAACAAAGAAAAATGAGATTGTATGGTTGACCTGGACTTCCATGACAATCGAAAGTGAGAAAGTTATTTTTGCAATTGCTAAGGACATTACGTACAGAAAGAAACTGGAAGAATACAAGAGAATTGCAGATATTTTAGGTAATTCTTCTCAAGAGGGGATTGGAGATGAATATTCGGCTGCAGACCAGGTTTGGCTTTCTGAGTTTGAAGCACTCATTAAAAAATATATTGGTAAAATCGACCTGAATATTAATATGTTGAGTAACGAAATGGCCATGAGTGAAAGACAACTGTTTAGGCGGACAAAAGCCATTATGGGTGTTACTCCCAATCAATATATCCGAATTATACGTTTGCAGATAGCTATGGAAGCCATAAAAACAGGTAAATATCGTACGGTTTCTGAGATTGCATATTTGGCTGGATTCGAAACACCATCTTATTTTAATAAGTTGTTTAAGGAGATCTATTCGCTAGATGTTAGCGATCTTCTTTAAGAATACCCTATTCTTGATAGCAATTATAGATTAAAAATAAATTTTAGTATAGTCATTCTTCCTCTTAGTTCATATTTACTATAGATTGAACTGTTTGCAGAAATACTATAGGTTTCATAGGAGGTTATGTTTGCTAAGTTTGTTAAATTAAGCTCTATGTCTGTCTGCCATTTGACAAGCTTATAACTGGCATTTATGTCTACAAAGAAGTAGTTGATATTTTTGATTCCCGATTGTTTAGTGAGTTGATGCCTGCCGCTTACTCTTAAAAAAGTATTTTTATAGGGAGCGTATGTTATTCCCATGGATTGATTAAGGTTTTGGATTTGACGATCCGGGAGAGTGCTTGTATTGTTAGTTCCTGATTTACTGGTAATCCAAGTGGCTGTACTTCCATAGTTTAAACTAATACGATTCAATAGTCTTGCTTCCAGGCTCGGGTTGAGCATAAAGGAAATATTATTGATTGGTATAAGATTTTCATTAAGAAGTTGATCAAAGTGGGTGTATTCCCAAGATGTCTTTAAATCAGCTGTAGCTCCCAAACTGAAAATGTATTTACTGATACCTCCATGAA
Source organism: Albibacterium sp. (assembly GCF_035514885.1). Lineage (NCBI taxonomy): Bacteria > Pseudomonadati > Bacteroidota > Sphingobacteriia > Sphingobacteriales > Sphingobacteriaceae > Albibacterium > Albibacterium sp. The sequence goes on from NZ_DATJCH010000010.1 coordinate 219,366, forward strand.
TTTTATAGCTATTTATATGATTTAGAAAAGGTAATAGAATTGTTTGAGAGATATTATCTGATATAATATTGGAGACAATGGTAGTTGATTTTGAATTTTTATAGCATATTCCTGTGTTCATAAATAACATGTTTATTGAACGTCTGAAATTAAAGGTCAGGTCAAGATTGTGATTGTATTGTTTCTGTAAGTCTGCATCATTGGCTTGCAGGCTTCGATAATTAGTGAGTATAGCTCCGCGGAATACGTTGTTAATATTTCCTGTTTGGTTGCTGAATTTATAATTGAAAGAAAGGTAATTCTCTGACCCGGTCATGTATTTTATCCTTAAAGCCGGTGTGATAAGTAATTGTGTTTCCGACTTATCTAAATTAAAACCTTCGTCGCTATAAGAAGTCCGTTGTAAGATTATAGGAATCGAAAGAGCGGACTCAAAAGCACCCTTTTTGTATTCATAAGAACCATTAACGAAGAATTGATTGCGATTCCATTTTAAATTATTGTCATTATCTGATTGATATGATGTTTGAGTGCCATCTAATTGTTTAAATCTAAGTTGGGAATTAAGCCTTTGGAGTTCATTGACAATTCCTACCTGATAATCTTGCTTTATTCTTCCCTTGGTAAGTTGATAGGCAAGTGAGATACGGTTAAGCCAATTAGGGCTTTCAGCAAATTGGCTGGTAGACTCAAAGGGAATTCCGTCATTAAAAATCTGGGCATTAACGCCTGGTTGAACATACAAATTTTGAGGCTGATTAAAGTAGCTGAGATACCAATTAAAACGCAGGATATTTTTATTTTTTAACTCTGGGACATATTCCAGATTATTGGAAAAACTGTGAACCTGATTCTTTAATCGCTGCTTCATATCTATTTCATTGTTGAGCAGGAGAGAAGAGTTTGTCTCTTTCGAGTAAGCGAATTTTAGCGCATTGTTGAAATAGTATTTCTCTTTATTTAATTGTGCATTGATACTCAGATTCGTTAATAGAGGGTGGTTGTTTATATTTTGCTGTTCACTATATTGAATGGTGTCGTTTAAAGAATATAAATCGGTCGTAGTCTTATATTCCATTTTGTTTTGATCTAATAGCATTTTGATTCCAGCCTTTAATTGCAAGCCATTTTTGTAATTGATCAGATTATTGGCATTGGCAGAGATCGAATTATTTAAGAAATATCTGCTTTTATCGAGGCCAGGACTACCTATAGTGCCAGAAGATAATAGTTTAGGAGAGTTTGATTCATCGAAATTTAAAGAGAGATCATCTCCAATATTATTAACTTCCAGTATATTGAGCATTTTGTACTTCTTGTTGAAAAGAATGCTGTTTAGTTCACCGTCATACTGTTCTGGAAGTCCCAGGCCTAATTTAGCTTGGCCTGTAAGTTTTAATTTGGCTTCTTCTTTAATAACAAGGTTTATTGCAACCTTATCACTGAGGGTTTTGTTTTTTAAGACTTTTAGCGGTTGGTGGTTTTGCAATACTTCTAATTCTTTTACCATACTATAAGGAATAGTTTTGGTTCCTATAGCATATTTCTCATCCAGTAAATCATCACCATCAATATATAGATTGGAGATACTTTGACCGTTAAATTTTATTTGCCCGCTTTCGTTTACCTCAATGCCTGGCAAGCGTTTAATTACATCGTTTATTGAACGGTCTTCGTTTTTAGCAAAAGAATCAATGTTATATGACAAGGTATCGCCTATATTACGAATGATAGGTTTGCTTCGTACTTGCACTTCCGACAAGTTAATGGCCTGCCTTTCCATTATAATATTGTAATTCAGCTTTCCTTCTTTTATATCCTGTCGAACTTTCTTATAACCTAGATGATTGATTTCAATTACCAACGTTTCTTCTTCTATAGTTTTTGGAATGGTCAATGTAAATGCTCCGTCTGAGTCACTTGCTTTAAATGCAAGAACTTTGTTTTCTGAGTTTTTAATTAATATGGTAGTGAAAGAAACGGCTTCGCCATCGATGGTTTTAAGTGTTCCGAAATATTCTTGAGCATAAGAATATTCAATAGAAAGAAATAAAATAAATAGCAAGATAGTTCTCATTGAATATGCTTTAGTATCTTTCTATTAATCGATAAGCTCAATTGGATTATTCGTAATGGGCGACTTTGCAGCTCCTTCTTTTATTACGGAGATACTCTTAATCTGAGAAGGATCTATTATTGAATTCAAAGGCGAACTAGAGTTGCTTCCACCACCTTGTGAACGGGCTTTTGCTGCTGCCATTGGATTTTTCTGAACTGCTTCTACTAATTTAGCTAAGGCTTTTTTGTTTGTTTTAATCGTGTTTTCAGGTATTCCTACAGTCAACCCACTTGTTTCTATTTTATCGAAACCTGCGTATTCGAATCGAACTTCATTTTTGCTGTCTGCTGCTTCTAATATTAACCCAGGTAAGCCTTGTAATTTCCATGGACCTGCCTGGAAAGGGATATCTGTAGTAAACCAGGCTATGTAATCACGACCTTTGAAATGGGTTTCAGCCTTTTGACAAGTATATCCTCCTATTATTTTAGTTTCTTGCTCTATTTTCCAATTCAACGCTGGAAATTCCTCATTTACTAAGTAGTTTTCACCATTAAGACTATATACTTGTATGATTAAGTTTTTAGCTGGAGCAATATAATAGGATTCGTGTGTTCCTGAGCCACTGCCCTTAATGGTAAGATTGCCATCGAAACTAGGACTCTCAACTTGTTTTCTTAGACTTTCTTCCATACGTTTATTAGCATACGAAGTATAGAAAGAAGAATACTGACCTAAGTATAATACCATTTCATCGTGATGATTTTTCTCAAGCTGAGTTGTATCGTTGATATGTACAAAGTTGTAATGTGTTTTGGCTAAAGCTATTTCGCTTTCCTGTGCCTTCAAATTTTGACAAAATAGTAGTGTTATTGCTAATAATAGCAGATTCGCTCTTTTCATAATGTATTTAATTTCTATAATTGGTTTTTATTTACTACGAATATATCATATTGTTACGATATATTCGTAGTAAATAATTAAATTTAATGAAAAGATTTTTGTTTGAGATTTGTATTTTAAATTTATTAAAGTGAAAGGTCGTATAATTACAAAGAAATTTATAGATTTAGAACCGAATTGATTGTGCTAAATTTTTACGACAATAAGAATTAGGAATAGTTCTTTGTATTATATTTAATCTAATCAATATAAACCTAAAATAAAAAGAGCCGGTCATAATGACTGGCTCTTTTTATTTTTAAGAATGGGTGTTCTTATTTATTATTATATAGCATAGCTTCGATCTCTAAAGCATCCTCTTCAGTATCTTTTAAGCCTTTTACCCAAATAGTATATATTTTTCCAGCTTTTATGTCTGCATTTTCTAAAGTAAAGAGTACAGCTTTGCTTGCTTGATCAACTACGTTAAAGGATTGTTTTTTTGCATCAATTTCTTTGAATTCGGTAGCTGATTTGAACTCCTTCTCTGTAAATAGATCTGCACCACCAGCTATAGCTAAATTAAGTTTTCCAGCATCTGGAGAAACATTCACGAATCGTATCTTAGCTTTTCCTTCAGCAGGATTGGTTAGGTCATCGCTAATTTGTACATATTCTGCATCATCTTTATCTTTTTCGTTGGTAATAAATAAAGAGTATGCTTTATCTTTTTCAAGTTTGATTGATTTTTGGAAGATTGATTTACCGTCTTTTCCTTTAATCTCCGCAACACGGTCACCAATAAATGCTTCTATATAATTAATACTATCTCCAAGACCGACAAGTTTTGCATTTACTTTTTTAGCATCTAAATAAAAGCTTAATGAATCTGTACTAGGTGAAGCATGAAATACTGAAACAATTGCAGTTTCTGGATTCGGCATAATATTGTCGTCATCGCTACAAGATGAATAAGTAACAGCTAAAGCCAGGCAAAGCAAAGGCAATTTCATTGTTTTTAAAGACATTGTTTTTAGGTTTTGATAAAAATTCATAATGATTGTTTTTTGTTAATTAATAAATACTGTTTGATGCCAAAACACAGTAAGAATCTAAACTGCTACAAATGATTTCAAAAACTTTATTTGTGAAAATATAATAGCAAAAAAATATCTTTTGTAGCACTTCGGCCAAAAATGGGTTTTGTATTGATAAGAGCAAATGATGCTTGATTCTATCATTAAAACTTTGTTAAGCAGTAGGGTTGAATACTGAGGCCGATTTAATACAAGATATTTTGAAAGGCTTGAAGGAAGCTGATGAGCGCCTTCAGGAACGGATATATAAACACTATTGGGGATATCTTATGGGGGTCTCATTGAGGTATATTACTAATCGGGATATAGCAAAGGAAGTAGTCAATGATAGTTTTATGAAAGCATTTACCCATATGGGAGTTTTCTCGTGTGATGATGAAACTAACTTCAATAAAGTCTTTAAAGCCTGGTTAGCAAAAATTACGGTTCGGACAGCTTTAAATGAGATTCGTAAAAGAAAGTCAACGCTTTATTATGAAGAATTATCGGATGCGCATGAAAAATCTTATAGTCAAAGTTATGAGGATAATTTGAATGTGGCAGATATTATGGGTTTGTTGGATAAACTTCTACCCATACATAAAACAGTATTCAACCTCTATGAAATTGAAGGCTTTAATCACGAAGAAATTGCAGAAATGCTGGAAATTCCATCCAGTTCGAGTAGGGTTTACTTAACAAGAGCTAAAGAGAAGTTAAGAAGCTTATATCTAAAGTCAGTAGTAGGATAGATATGGAAAACAAAAGAGATAGAATAGTTGAAGAGATCAGAGAGTCTCTTATAAATTATGAGCTTCCGTATGAGGAGGGAGCATGGGAAAGGTTTCGTGAAAAACAATACAATGCAGAGTTGGTACCTGTAAGAAAAATTAAAGACGTGCCTTTCATACCTATTGGGAGAATAATGACGGTAGCTGCATCCTTGATTTTTATAATTTCAATTGTATCTGTTTTTAGAGCGTATTACTCAGATAGTCAGTCAAGAGTAGCAAAGGTTATAAAGATAGATTCCGTTAACTTAGAAAGAGAAAAAAGACAGGAACTCGTTTTGTCTAGAGGTCAAGATGAAAGAACCAACGAGCAAGTGAAGCCTAATAGTATAGTTAGAACTAGGGAGAACCAAATAGTAAATGCGAAAATTAATAACGATCTTAAAGTTGAAGAAAAGAATATAAACATAGTCTCTTTACCAGAACCGAAAGAACCTGTGCAGGAAGATAAGAAACAGGTAATTTTGACTGAAAATAGAAAACCTAGTAGCGACATAAAGGATGTTAAATCACTAAATCCTTTTGAAAACATCGACGAGGTTCTTTTGTCTGAGAACTTGAAAATTAATAGAGCTATTGATGATGATAATTGGAAATTTGGAATAGAACTTTCTTCTTCCTTTATTTCAGATAAAATGAATTACGGTGGTGGTGTTTTTGCTGAACGTAAGCTTTCAGATAAAATTTCTTTAACAAGTGGGGTAGCTTTTACCAAGATCAATGCCGCCAATGAGATCGGCCCGGTTGGGATTTCTTCTTCAACACGAAAAGTTGGTGTTGAAGCTTCTATGCAGGCTCTTGATATTCCTTTATCTATAGTTTATCAGGTGAATGATGGTTTTTACGCATCTATGGGCGTATCTCTTTTAACCGTGTTGGATGGAAACAAATCCTATCAATATGAAACAGATGTCGTTTCAACGAGTTTGGTCAAAGATCCAAAAACAGGTGTGGAGTCTACCGTATACTCTACTGTAACAAGACAATATACTGAACCTGTTCAAGAATTAGACTCTAAAGGAAATGATAATATTGGTTATCTTAATCTCTCTATAGGTAGGAAGCAAAACTTTTATGGTAAGACAAAGCTCCTTCTCGAGCCTTTTCTGAAGCTGCCAATTAGTAAACTGTCTGATGAAGAAGTTAAGTTGATGAATGCAGGATTGAAGATAAAAGTGATGTTTTAAGGCTATTAATGGAAGTTAGAACGCCCTAGATTTGTATCTTTGCATTTATTATCAATTTAGAGATTAAAACAGATTAAATGAAAAGAGTTGTTGTAACAGGAATAGGCGCTTTAACACCGATAGGAAACGATATTAAGACTTTTTGGGATAGTTTAACGAATGGTAAGAGTGGCGCAGGAAGAATTACAAAATTTGATCCAAGTGCTTTTCGCACACAGATAGCATGCGAATTAAAAGGTTTTGATCCTTCATTATTCCTTGATCGGGCTGAATTAAAAAGAACTGATCCTTTTACACAATATGCCCTTGCAGCAGCAAAAGAAGCTATTGATGACTCTGGATTGGATTTTGGAGGTATGGATCCATATGATACTGGAGTTATTTGGGGTTCTGGTCAAGGGGGGATGCTTACATTTGAAGAGCAAGTTAGAGATTACGCAGACAACGATTACAAACCTCGTTTCAGTCCGTTTTTTATTCCGAAATTGATTTCAAATATGGCATCCGGAATGATTTCCATTAAATACGGATTAATGGGTATCAATTATACAACCGTTACAGCTTGTTCATCGGCGAATACTGCTATTATGGATGCATTTAACTATATTCGATGGGGTAAAGCTAAGGTAATTGTTACCGGTGGATCAGAAGCTCCTATAACAGAAGCTTCTGTAGGTGGATTTAGCTCCATGAAAGCTATGACTACAAGAAACGATGATCCTCAAGCAGCTTGCAGACCTTTTGATATTGGAAGAGATGGTTTCCTTATGGGAGAGGGAGCAGGCGCTCTTATATTAGAGGAATATGAACATGCAATAGCAAGAAATGCAACCATTTATGCTGAAGTAGGTGGTGCAGCGATGACGGCTGATGCTTATCATATGACTTCTACTCATCCCGAAGGAGAAGGTGCAGGAGCTGCTATGCGCTTTGCATTGGAAGATGCAAACTTGAATCCTGAAGATGTCGATTACCTAAATGCTCATGCAACTTCTACCCCAGTAGGTGATATCAGTGAAACAAAAGCAGTAGCCAAGTTATTTAAAAACAACACAAATAACTTACATATTAGTGCCACTAAATCGATAACAGGCCACTTAATGGGTGCTGCTGGAGCTATTGAAGCGATCACCAGTGTTTTAGCTATTAAACATTCTGTTATACCACCTACAATAAATTTAATTGATTTAGATCCGGAAATTCCTGCTGGCTTGAATATTGTTAAGAATGAAGCCCTTGAAAAGGATATCAATGTAACCATGAGTAACACATTCGGCTTTGGTGGACATAATGGTATTATTGTATTTAAAAAATTAAAATAGGTAATTAGAACATTAACAGGCGATTAGCTGTCACAGAACTTTTACATTTTTCGTTCATTTCTAGAGTGTTATGATTATATTTGATTGTAGCAATGTGCTAGTAATTAATCAATATAGACCTCTAATTCTATTCAAATGAAACGGAATACACGTTTAAGTATTTGGGCTGTAGTTATATTCGCTCTGGTTGGTATCCAATTTATTAAAAAGGACCCACGTAACGTTCAGACGACAAAGCTTCCTACTGATATATCCAACCTTTATACTGTTCCGGATGATGTAGAAAGTGTCTTACAAAGATCTTGTTACGACTGTCATAGTAATAATACCGATTATCCATGGTATATAAATGTTCAACCAGCAGCCATGTTTTTAGAGGGTCATATTAATGATGGTAAAAGACACTTGAATTTCAGTGATTTTGGATCATATGATAAAAAAAGACAACTAAAAAAAGCTGAAGATATCAAGGAAGAAATGGAGCGAGACGGTATGCCTCTTAAATCATACACAATCCTCCATAAGGGTACAAAATTAAATGCTCACGAAAGAGCCTTGTTAACTGGATGGGCTAACGATTTAATAAGTGAAATTAATTTAGCTCAAATTAATTAAAGCATAACATTTAATGATATGTTCATTATATAATTGAGGATCATTAAATGGAAATTAACAGTCAAATATTTAAAGATGCTGTTTATATACAGTGCCTTGATGCCATCAAAAGTCGTATAGATCATGCAGAGCATGCTTTATTACAAGCGCGTGAAGCTAGCCAAGACGATACGAAAAGTAGCGCGGGTGATAAGTATGAAACTACGCGAGAGATGATGCAGCAAGATATAGACAGGAATAATAGCCAGCTTTACGAAGCTAAAAAGATTTTATTTCAATTAGAGCAATGTAAGGATGTGAAAATTGAAGGACGGGTTGGTGCTGGTTCTTTGGTTAAAACTTCTAAAGCATTGCTTTATATTGCTGTCAGCATCGGACAAATTCAAGTACAAGGACAATCACTGTATGCCATTTCCCCCGCTTCTCCATTAGGTCAGCTTCTTATTGGAAAAGAATGTGGCGACAACTTTACCTTTAACGGCATCTCTCAAACGGTAGAAGAAATCTATTAATTTATTCTAGCGAGATTTGTTTATTTATTAAATTATAGTTTATTTAGGTGAATTACTGCTAACCGATTTGGTATAAGAAGCGATTGACACTTATATCAGAAACTAAATATTGTTAAATAAATGAAAAGAAACGAATTTTTGCAAAAAGGGCTTTTAGCAACAGGAGTCTTAATGACCAGTAGCAGTTTGGCTGTAGGTGCTACAAACACACAAAAGGCTGCCGATGGACAACCGTTTAATTTAAAATATGGTCCTCATGATGGAATGTTTAGAAATTTAGCAGGGAACAATGTGCTGGATCAAATACAATTTATGTATGACCAGGGTTTTCGTGGTATTGAAGATAATGGTATGCCGGGCAGGTCACCTGAAGATCAGAAGAAAATTGGCGACCTTCTGGCTAAATTAGGAATGGAAATGGGTGTATTCGTACTGGATAAGGGTGGTAACGGGGCAAATACATTAGCCGCTGGAAAACAGGAATACGTTGATATTTTTTTAAAAGGCTGTCAACAGGCTATAGAGGTTTCAAAACGTTGCGGTGGTAAATTAACTACAGTAGTTCCAGGAGATTTTTTTCGTAATCATTCGATAGAAATTCAAACAGCAAATGTGATTGAAGCACTTAGAAGAGGGGCTGAAATATTAGAACCTCATGGTATTGTTATGGTACTTGAGCCATTAAGTGATTCTCCGAATTTATTTTTAAGGACGTCTAATCAAACTTATCTGATCTGTAAAGCAGTAAATAGTCCTTCTTGCAAAATATTATACGATGCCTATCATATGCAGCGCAATGAGGGAGATTTGATAGCTAACATGGAAAGAACGTGGAGTGAAATTGAATATATACAAGTAGGTGATAATCCTGGAAGAAAAGAACCGACTACCGGCGAAATAAACTATAAGAATATATTCAAATACTTACATGATAAAGGATATAAAGGAGTTGTTGGTATGGAACACGGCATCTCGGGTAGAGGTAAAGAGGGTGAACAACGCCTTATCGACGCATATCGCGAAGTAGATACTTTTATGTAATTAGAAACGATTAATAAAAAGAAAAAGGGGTGCATTGTATGTACCCCTTTTTCTTTTATTAAATTGTTTGCTTTATCCAACCTTTTATTGATTTATTGTTTACCAAATAAAAGCCATTGTATTCTCCTATTACTGTTAGTTTAGTTCCTGATGGATATTTTATAATGCGGGCAGACAATGAATCTGGTTCTGAATACAATGTTTCAGCCTTATTTAAACTAATAATTTTTATTTGGTTATTCAATGTTGTAATTTGTTTTTGCGAGACAAAAGTTTTGCTTTTATCTGGTAGTATTACTCGATAGTTATCCATCGCGGCACCTTCAATTATTAAAGGTGTATTAATCATATTATTGCTGTTAGAAGCGCGAACTGTGTCTCCAATCCGTCTTGTATCTACACTGATTTTTGACGGATTTGATTTACCCGGCCTAATAAATGGGATTGGGTCAACAGCACCTTGACGAGTATATATTCCAAAATGAAGATGCGGTGGTGTTGTGCGTGCATTGCCTGTATTACCGATTAATCCTAAGGTATCTCCCAAAGATACTGTTTGCCCCGTCTCTACTAATTGGCTATCTAAATGTGCATAATATAAATTGATTGCTAGGCCTTCAGGTTTTAAGAAAACAATTTTACCGCCTAGGTTATTTAATCCCACCCTGCTTATTATGCCATTTGCAGCAGCTACGGCCGGAGTTGATCGATTAGCGAAAATATCAATTCCTTCATGTTTTCTTGAGCCGGCATCTCGGCCATCACCAAAGAAACTGCCAATATTCTGTTTAGCAGTCGCTTCAACCGGATTCCCTAAAGAAGGTTCTGCAGTAATTTGAAGTTCATAGGAAATATCAGATAATAATTCAGGTTGTATGCGAAGAATGTATTTATCATTATCCTCAATAACATAAGATAAGGATGAATCACGCGTGTCGGCTGAGTATATAGCCACTTGTTGTTCAGTAGTATCTTCAATCATTTTAAATAAATCAATAAATAATTGTGTGCTATCCAAGGTTTGTAATTCTAAGTTTATTTGAAGTTTTTCTCCTATTCTAGCATCAAAAATAAAGGCTACTGCATTTGGATTATTGGCTGCAAAGTAGGCCTCCTCCTGATAAGGTACAGTAATGGAAATTGGCTGAAGAATACTTTGTTTTGATGCATTTTTCCATTGTTTGAATAAACTACTACCATTCAAACCGGCAGCTATTAACTGTTGCTCATATTGCTGATGTGGAGATCTGCCTTTGAATAAGGTATTGGAAAATTTGTTATTACAGGAAAAGAAAATTGTAATAGCAATAATTGATATACACCATATAGAAAAGGAACATTTATTAGTCATATTATATAGAACAAGATATTTGATAAAATGTTGATAATATAAGGATGGCTTTTAAAGGATAGCATTATAAAACAATGTTTGTAGCGTCCTAAATCCTTTTACTTAATGACTTAAACTTTGTATTTATAAAATTATTTAAGTAGATTGCTGTATGTAACACATTTCTTACAAAGCGAGCCTATGAAAGTATTTTTATTGGTTTTGGTTTTTGAAATATTGAATTGTATTAGAGATCCCCCCATCTCTGTCTGTTTCATCATGTTCGTACAATCTTTGAAAAACATTAACCATTTTAATCAAAATTTTATGATCTTATCTACCAATAATCCAAATTTTCGAATATTTATGCAAATAGGAACGTGTGTTTTGCTGATCCTGTTTTTAAATATTCCATTGTATGCATCTAGTGCTGCATTTCCAATTCGCGGTACAGTTCTCGACATAAACGGAGAACCTCTGATAGGTGTAAGCGTTACTGAAAAAGGTGTTAATAACGCAACAAGCACAGATAATAATGGCCAATTCTCATTGGAGGTTGCCAATGAGAACAGTATATTGGTTTTTAGCTATCTTGGTTTCTCAGAGCTTGAAGTCTCCATAAATGGGAGAGCCACATTAAATGTTACACTTATTGAAGATACCCAGGCTCTTGAAGAAGTAGTTGTAATAGGCTATGGTACACAATCTCGGCGTAATATTTCCGGATCAATAACCAATGTTTCTGAAGAGGATTTCAATCAGGGTGTTAACCGAACTGCGACTGACCTGTTACAGGGCAAGGTTGCCGGATTAACAATTACTAAGGGAAGTGGTGATATCACCAATGAACAAACCATACGTTTACGGGGAACTTCTTCGTTAACAGGTAGTAGCCAGCCTTTTGTAGTTATTGATGGGGTTCCTGGTTTAAGTATGAATTCAGTTGCACCGCAAGATATTGAATCCATTAGTATATTAAAAGATGCTTCTGCTGCAGCAATTTATGGATCCCGTGCTGCAAGTGGTGTAATTCTGATAACCACAAAAAAAGGAATTGAATCAAGACCCATGATAGAGTATGAAGGTTATGCAGCTGTAGACAGAGTTGCGAATATTCCTAAGGTTTTAAGTGCCGATCAATGGCGTGATTATACCTCATCTCACGATATAAATACAGAAGGCATTGATAGAGGAGCAAATACGAGTTGGTTTGATGAAATAATGCGAACCGGAGTTAGCCAAAGCCATAGTTTATCTATGTCTGGAGGTGGAAAGAGCAGTACGTATAGGGGTTCGTTCTCTGCATTAGATCAACAAGGAGTTGTGCGCGATAATTCCATGGAAAGGTATAATGGTCGTTTAATGTTCAGTCAACGCGCGTTGGATGACCGGTTAAACTTAACGTTCGTTGGTGCTATTACAGAAAGAAATTTTTCACCAACTGATACTAGAAATTTTGTTTTAGCGTACAATATGGTTCCCGTAGCGCCTGTTAAAAATGACGATGGAACATGGTTCGATACGCAGGAATACGATCAAGGAAACCCACTAAGAAATATTACATATAATAAACGAGATAATAAGAACAGTTTGTTTTATGGAAATATTAAAGCTGATTTCAACATTACAGAAGATTTCGTAGCTGGAATTAGTTTATTAAAGCAACGTGAATCTAACGATTATGGAGAGTACAATGACTCTCAAACTGAGCGCGGGCGAAATGACCAAGGTTTTGCCAAGCGTGAAACATGGACTGCTGATAAGAGGTTATTAGAAGCGACTTTGAATTATAAAAAGATATTTGATGAACATAATTTCAATTTTTTAGCAGGTTATTCTTATGAGGACAATTATTATCAAAAGAATGGTGCGCAAAACAGACAATTTGTAACCGACTTTTTTGATTATGATAATTTAGGTGCTGGTGAAAACCTTCGTCCAAGTGATGTATGGTCTGAAGCTAATATGAACAAATTGATATCATTCTTTGGTAGAGTAAATTATGTGCTTCAAGATAGGTACACTTTAACTGCATCTATTCGTCGGGATGGCTCATCAAAGTTTGGAGCGAATCATAAATGGGGTACTTTTCCTGCGGTGTCGGCAGCTTGGATTTTGAAGGAGGAAGGTTTTTTAAAGGATAAAGACTTCTTTAGTGATTTAAAATTGCGTGCTGGTTATGGAGTATCTGGTAATCAAGCAGGTTTTGATCCTTATAGATCGCTTCAGTTATATGGTAAATCGGGTCAGTATTATGATGACGGTAAATGGTATAATGCATATCAAATAAGTCAGAATGCCAACCCAAACCTAAAATGGGAAGAAACTTCCATGTTCAATGTAGGTATAGATTATAGTATTTTAAATAATCGATTAAGTGGTACAATTGAATACTATAGCAAAGAAACCAATGATCTGCTTTATACCTATAAAGTTTCTGTTCCACCTTATCTTTATTCTGATATGCTTGCTAATGTTGGTTCAATGACAAATAAAGGAATCGAGTTAGTGATTAATGGTGATATAATACGAAAGGACGAATTAGTGTGGAATGCATCATTTAATTTAGCGCACAATAAAAATAGAATTACGAGTTTGTCAAACGATCAGTTTACCACCAATTCAATCAAAACCGGTTCTGCATGGATACGTGGAGGATCTGATAATACAACTCATATAGTAGAAGAAGGCCGCGAGGTTGGAACATTCTACGGATGGCGCTTTATTTCGCTTGATAGTGATGGTAAGTATATATTGGATGAAATGGTTGATGGGAAGGAGGGGCTAACTGATGAAGATCGTACATATATTGGTTCTGCACAGCCGAAATTAACTTATGGCTTTTCAAGCAATCTTTCTTATAAGAATTTTGATTTTGGCTTTTTTCTGCGAGGAGTATATGGTAATGATCTCTTGAATTTTTCACGCATGTCTTATGCAACAACTCAGTGGCTGCCTGGAGCAAATGTTTTGGAAGATGCCTTAACCAATGGTTTGACAGATAACCCTAAATATTCCAGTTATTATATTGAGAAAGGATCCTTTTTGCGTTTAGATAATGCAACTCTTGCTTATAATTTTGATACGGGAGATGTTTGGGGAATACGGAAATTCAGAGTTTACGTTACTGGTCAAAATTTATTTACTATTACAAACTATACAGGCTTAGACCCTGAAGTCCAAATGAGTGGCTTAGATCCAGGCGTAGAAGGAAGAGAGTACTATCCGAAAACCCGGACATTCTCTGTAGGCGTTAACTTGAGTTTCTAATCATAACTTAAATAATCATGAAAAGATCAAAAATATATTTAATAACCACTATCATTTTGTCTTCTTTAGTTTTTAATGGCTGTACAAATTTGGATGAAGAAGTTTATGATAAGTTACCAGTAGGTGAGTTTGGTGGAACAGAGAAAGAAATAAATGCATTAATTGCTCCAATTTATAGAACATTAAAAGGGGTTTTTCCAAGCAATTTTTTCTTGTTGAGTGAATGTTCTTCAGATATGGCTATAACGCCTACAAGAAAAGGGGGAGACTGGTGGGATGGAGGTCAGTATAAAGAACTCCGTTTGCATACCTGGACGCCCAATACTGTTATTCCGCGAAATGCATACAATAGTGCATTTACAAGTATAACAAGCTGTAATAAAATATTCTCATTAATTAATGAGAATGAGAATATTGAGAATAAAGAACAGATTCTTGCCGAAATACGCGGTGTAAGAGCTTATTGGTATTATCTGTTGCTTGATAACTTTGGTAATGTGCCCATTGTTACTGACTTTTCCGATACACAGCTGCCAACTACAAAAAGCAGGAAGGAAGTATATGATTTTGTTCTTAAGGAACTGAATGAAATTAAAGATGTAGTTCGGGATGATGTAACATCTGCAAGCTATGGTAAAGTGACGAAAGGCTTTGTGTATACATTGCTGGGAAAAATGTATTTAAATGCCATGGTGTGGAATCCAGATGGGGGTGCAAAATGGCAGGAAACGGTGGATGCATGTAATGTAGTAATGACACTTCCGTATATCTTAGAACCTAACTGGAAAGACAACTTTTCTGTTCAGAATCAAACTTCACAAGAAGTGATCTTCCCTATTATTTACAGTACTGCTGATGGTGGTAACGGACTTCCGCAGCGTACGTTACATTATTTAGACCCGATTGCTTTAGGTCTTAATATTGGTGCTAATAATGGACTTAGTGCAATGCCTGGTTACGTAAAAGCCTTTGACGACGATGATAAGCGAAAGTTAGGATCATTTTTAATTGGACCTATGACAGATCCGGCAACTGGTCAAACATTGATTACCGCTCATAACAGGCCGTTGATACACACGGTTGATATTGATATGAAATATAATATTGATGGAGACGGTTGGGGACAGACTGAACAAGAAGATGGTGCCCGGGCAGCTAAATGGGAATTTGAAAAAGGCTTAAATGGTGATTCGGAAAATGATTTTGCTATTTTCAGACTTGCAGATGTATATTTAATGAAAGCTGAAGCTTTGGTGCGAATGGGTGTAGATAATGTCGAAGCAACTCGCTTGGTTAATGAAATAAGGAAAAGAGCATTTGATGACCCTAGTAAGTTAAAAACCAATGTAACTTTAGAAGATATATATCAAGAAAGAAGGTTTGAGTTTGCATGGGAGGGAACAACTCGTCAGGATATGATTCGGTTTGGTAAATTCTTAGATCCAATACCAGGATGGAAGAAGGCAACGGCAGAAAAATATCTTATTTTCCCTATTCCAACAACTGCTTTAGATGCAAATCCTAGTTTGACACAAAACCCGGGTTATTAGTCGTAGTATTTTATATTAGACATAACAATGCCCCACTAAGTTCTAGCTTATGGGGCATTGTTTTTTACTGATTATAGTATTACAGAAAAAGAGTTGAGTTAATGTAGCTGAAGCTTAATTCAAACCTCTTGCTTTTAACAGAGGCTCTATTTTCGGCTCACTGCCTCGCCAGGCTCTGTACATTTCTTCTAAATCTAATGTGTTTCCTCTTGAAAGAACCATGTCGCGGAACCGTTGACCATTTTCTCTAGTTAACCCATTATGCTCTTCAAACCAATTATAAGCATCATGATCTAGCATTTCTGTCCATAAGTAAGAATAATATCCAGCTGCGTAACCGCTACCAAAAATGTGAGAGAAATAAGTTGAACGGTAACGTGGCACTACCGCATGAACAACATCCAGCTTAGTTTTGTGTAATGCATCCTTCTCGAATTGATTAGCATCTGATATTTTAAGATCGGCAGGAATCATGTGCCATTGCATATCTAAATTAGCAGCTGCTAAATACTCTGTTAAGGCGTATCCTTGATTAAAGGTTCCTGCATTTTTAATTTTATCAATTAAAGTTTGAGGAATCTGTTCTCCTGTTTTATAGTGTTTAGCGTAGTTTTTTAATACATCAGGATATAGCGCCCAATTCTCATTAAATTGAGATGGAAACTCAACAAAATCACGAGATACCGAAGTGCCCGATAAACTTGGATACATTTGATCTGCAAAGAAACCATGTAAAGCATGTCCAAATTCATGGAACATCGTAACTACGTCGTCATATGTCAATAAAGCTGGTTCGCCTTCAGAGGGTTTAGTGTAATTGCACACATTGTATATAACAGGTTTCTTATCGAATAATTTAGATTGTGTTACCAGGTTGCTCATCCAAGCACCCCCACGCTTGCTTTCGCGTGAAAAGAAGTCGCCGTAAAATAAACCTAGCGGTTCTCCATCCTCTTCAAAAAGCTCATATACAAGTACATCATCATGATAGGTAGGGATGTCTGTACGTTTCTTAAAGGTTATTCCGTAAAGTTTCTCAGCTGCATAGAAAACTCCATTCTCCAATACTGACTCTAGTTCAAAATAAGGCTTAATCTGACTTTCATCTAAATCAAACTTTGCTTTACGTACTTTCTCAGCGTAGAGATTCCAATCCCATGGCTCTAATTTGAAGTCTTCACCACTTTGTTGAACCATTGCTTGTATAGCATCAGATTCATTCTGTGCTTTAGCAGTAGCAGCGGGAATTAATTTGCTGAATAAATCCATTACATGGGCAGGAGTCTTAGCCATTGTCTTTTGCAGACTCCATTCTGCATAATTAGAAAAACCTAATAGCTTTGCTTTTTGTGCACGCAACTCAGCCAATTCACTAATAATAGCTTTCGTATCGTTTTTAGATCCATCTGCACGATTCCAAGAAGCTTTAAATAGTTTCTCACGAAGATCCCGGTTTTCAAGGGATTGCAATAATGGTTGTTGCGTCGTGTTTTGTAAAGTTATTTTCCAGTCACTTGAATCTTTCAACGCACTTATTTCGCTTTCTGAAAGGCCTGCTAATTCAGCCTTGTCTTGTATTATGATGACACCAGCATTATTTGCTGCCAATAAAGTTTGGTTGAATTTGGTACTTAGCGTAGCCTCTTTAGCATTAATCTCTTTTAGTTTATCCTTGTCATCTGCAGATAGATTTGCTCCTGCAATTTCAAAATCCTCATAATAGTTTTCTAATAACTTGAGAGATTCTTGATCTAAATCTAATTCTGAACGTTTGGTATACAAAGTTTTTAAACGTTGGAACAAAGCATCGTTAAGATAGATCGCATCATAATGTGCAGATAGTTTTGGCGCTAAAAACTCTTGGATTTCTTCTAGTTCGTCATTTGTATTTGCACCAGTTAGCGCATAAAAAGGATTGCTTACCCGTTCTAAAAGTACACCGCTCTTTTCTATGGCAAGTACGGTATTATCAAATGTGGGTTCCTCTTTATTAGCAGTTATTTGATCAATGGCTTCCGTTTGTTGCCTCATTGCTTCTATAAATGCAGGCTTAAAGTGTTCATTTTTGATTTTCGAAAAATCAGGGGTAGCGTATGGCAGTGTACTTTCCTCCATTAAAGGATTATTCTGTAAGTCTGCACTGGCATTTGTTTCAGCCGATTGATTACAAGCAGAAACACTTAACCCTGTAATTAAGATTAAGAAAAGTGGATTTGTCTTCATAAGAGCGAGTTTAAAAGGCAAAGATATTAAATTTATTTTGCGTCATTAATTTCGATCCAATGTCCATCAGGATCTTGAAAGTATATCTGCTTAACACCATCTACGCGTACAGTTGGAGCTTTTTCTGTTCCTGGCCAGTTACTGTATTCGATTTTTTGTTGGTTGAGTCGTATAATGAAATTATCAACAGAAGAAACGCTAAAACATAAGTGATCATTCTTATCATGTTCAATCTTCTTCTGTGCACCTTGAATCAGATGTAAATTTCCTGCAGCTCCTAAAGTAAACCATACATGTCTCCCATCTTTGAAAGGTTCTTCAATTTCAGTCAGTTTTAAAACATCTTTATAAAAGGAAGCACTTTCTTGTAAGTTTGTTACATAAACAGCGATATGTTCAAGTCTTGGGCTGTCAGGGTCGGGGGTAGTTTGGGCCGACGTGCTTTT
Organism: Albibacterium sp.; assembly: GCF_035514885.1. Classification (NCBI taxonomy): domain Bacteria; kingdom Pseudomonadati; phylum Bacteroidota; class Sphingobacteriia; order Sphingobacteriales; family Sphingobacteriaceae; genus Albibacterium; species Albibacterium sp. The sequence continues at coordinate 237,670 of NZ_DATJCH010000010.1, forward strand.
TGAAGAAATAAAGGGAATGATTAATGTTAGCATTAGAGCAAATGTTCTCATGGTTAAATGATTAATAAATATTGGTTAATTGATTTTTAAATATAAACCATTAATTTATTAATTAACCCTAATATGTAGCTAATTCAGTTTTTATTAGATATTTAATTTCCCCTCAATGCCACCAACCCCTTGTTTTGTATTTCCTGTAAGTGTGGCAGTAGCAATTTTCAATAAAGTAACCATTTTTCCATCCTTCGTATCCCAGTATTTTGTTTCTTGCGGTGTTACGCGGATAACAGTTATGTCCGGATCGTTTTTATCTTCAAACCAAGCGTTTGCAACGGGGCTCCATTTTTCTTCGATTGTATTTGAATCTGTATAAATATAAGCTTGACCATAAACAGAAAGATACTCGGATGAACCAGTATTAGAAAAGAAAAGCTGTACACTATCATCATTCTCAATTTCTACATTTTTGTTTGAAGTTGAGCCGCTAATAAACCAAAGATTCCCATCATCGTCTACTTCTTGAAGACCCATTGGTCTTGCGGAAATAGGGTGTCCTTCAAGATCTGTACAAAACATGCATATCCGTGCACTTTCTGCTAAGTCCTTTAATTTCTTAATTGCTTCTTGATTATTCAAATTTTCAGTCGTTCCCATAAATCGTATATTTGATTTATATAACCTTTACTGGCCGAAAAAGTTTTCTTTAGATTAAATCGGCATTTGATGAAGCAATAAGAAACCTGCTATCTTGCGTAAGATTTTTTTCTGTTTTCTTGTTTAAAAGACCTGAAAGGTTTTTTTGTTTGTGTGTTCTTTTTCTTCGCTGAAACTATAGGTGTGCTTCCAAAAGTGATTGCATAAGGATGATCTTCAACCAAAGGAATTTTTTGGGCAGTTAGCTTGTTTATATCTTGCAAGAAAGCTCTTTCTTCATGATCACAGAATGAAAGTGCACTTCCACTTAATCCTGCTCTTCCTGTTCTTCCAATTCGATGGACATAGGTTTCAGGCTGGTTAGGGAGATCAAAATTCACAACATAACTAAGCTGATCTACATCAATACCACGAGCGGCGATATCAGTAGCTACCAGTACACGTATTTTTCCATCTTTAAAAAAGCTTAATGCTTTTTGCCTTGCATTCTGAGATTTGTTTCCGTGTATAGCAGCTGAAGTAATAGAAGCACGACTGAGTACTTTTACCAATTTATCTGCTCCGTGTTTGGTTCTTGTAAAAACCAAAACGCTGTTCATCTTTTTGTCCTTTAACAAATGGATCAATAAAGAAGGTTTGTCTTTTTTCTCAACCGGATAAATAGCTTGGGTTATTTTTTCAACAGTGGATGAAGTAGGTGTTACTTCAACGCGTGTCGGATTGTTTAGTATGGAGTTTGCTAAGCCTGCAATTTCAGAAGGCATGGTTGCCGAGAAAAATAGGGTTTGTTTCTTTTGTGGAATTTTAGCTGTTATTTTCTTTACATCATTAATAAATCCCATATCCAACATACGGTCAGCTTCATCTAATACGAATATTTCTACATTCGATAAATTCAATGCACGCTGGTTTAGTAAGTCAAGCAATCTGCCTGGCGTAGCAACTAAAACATCAACACCATTTCTTAATGTACTGATTTGCGCACCAATTGAAACACCTCCAAAAACAACTGTGTGTTTTAGACCGGTATGTTTTCCATAAGCGGCAAAACTATCATCGATTTGAATGGCTAATTCACGTGTGGGGCTTAAAATCAAGGCCTTTATAGTCCTTGGTGCAGTGGGTTTACCATGCAATAATTGTAAGATTGGGAGAGCAAATGCTGCTGTTTTACCTGTACCGGTTTGCGCAATGGCTAATAAATCTTTTTTATCTAATACAACAGGAATAGATTGCTCTTGTATGGGGGTAGGATTTGTGTATCCTTCTGTCTTAATCGCCTTTAATAGAGGGTCAATAAGATTTAATTGTTCGAATGTCAAATTGTTTTTCTTAAGTGTCATTTCTCTTTTTAAGAGAGGCTCCTTAAAAAGAATCAGTTAATCTCCATGATCAACTAAAATGATTAATTTTTTTGCAAAGGTACATAAATATATTAGGTTTGAATATGAAGACAGAGAAAGAAAAGATGCTTGCAGGAGAATTATACAATGCAATTGATCCTCAACTTACAAAGGAAAGGGTTAAGGCAAGATTGCTTACAAAGAAGTTGAACGATAGTAGAAAAGATGAAGAGGAACTACAAGCTGCTATAATTAAAGACTTGATACCAAACGCCGGAGCCGGAATATGGATAGAAGCTCCCTTTTATTGTGATTATGGATCCAACATTTTTACCGGCGAAAAAGTATTTTTCAATTTTAACTGTGTTATACTTGATGTGATGAAGGTGTCAATTGGAAGTAGAACCATGTTTGGTCCCAACGTTCAGATTTATACTGCTACTCATCCAATTAATCCGATAGAAAGGGCTTCAGGTCTTGAGTTTGCAAAATCTATCACAATAGGTGAGGATGTCTGGATCGGGGGGAGTGCTGTAGTTTGTCCGGGTGTTACTATTGGCGACCGTACAATAATCGGCGCTGGTAGTGTAGTAACCAAAGATATTCCTTCAGATGTAATTGCTGCTGGTAATCCTTGTAAAGTGATTCGTAGTTTGTAGGACCGATCATATTTTGTATCTTGCAGAACAATTGCACGGGGTGCTTAATCAAAAAGATTAGGCTGAGATAACACCCGATACCTGATTTGGATAATGCCAACGTAGGGATGCAGCTAAGATATTTCCATTTTAAGCTCCATTGTCTTTTGGTATTAAAAGAATTTGGGGCTTTTGTTTTTAACAATATAGAAATGGAAATACAAAAGAAAGATTTCGGACTTATTCCTCAAAGTCACCAGAACTGGCAAGGCAGACCAGAATGGTTTTTTAATCGCGAACATACGGATACCTACGAACAATGGTATGAAGGACGTTATAAACGTGCTGAAGTATGGCAAAAGAAGGTTATGGAACAACTCGTTTCCAAAGATACCAGAATTAAGACTTTATTGGAGTTCGGTTGTGGAACCACACGTTTTACCCGATGGTGGAAAGAGATAGGAATTGAAGCAACAGGAGGTGATATTTCGCCTTTAATGCTCTCACAGGCTATCCATTTATTTGAAGGAGATCTGGTAATGGCTGATTCTCATCATATGCCCTTTAAGGACCATACTTTTGATTCCCTGGCCTTTATAACAACTTTTGAGTATTATAAAAATCCTGTAAAAGTCATAAGAGAAGCTGCAAGAGTTGCAAAATATGGCATCGCCATGGGAATGATGAACCGTAATTCTCCAAAAGTGCTTCGCAGACGTGTACAGGAAGCATTTGGTAAAAACCCTTTCTACGTTACTGCAACTTTTTATACTCCTCAACAACTAAGCAGTATTATTCATGAGGCTTTAAAGGGAAGGGATTATTCAATTGAATGGACCTGTACTGGTTTGCCAAAATGGTTTCCCGTACAGCAATGGAGTGTGCCTTTTGGCGATTTCTTTGGCTTGTATGTTAAGCTCAATGATGTAGACTAGCGATGAAGGAGCTTGGAAAAATTCAGCATGGCTTTTTTGAAGATACCATTCTTCAAAATTGTGGATATAAACGAAAGGAAGTTAGCTGCGGACCAGGTTTTGGAGTAGATGTAGCAGTTATTGATTTACCGAATGGTTTGGCAATGGCAACAGCCAGTGATCCCTTGTCGTTAATTCCTTCTTTAGGTCTGGAAGAGTCTGCCTGGCTCTCGGTTTATCTGATGGCAAATGATATTGCAACTACGGGCCATTCAGCAATGTATGCTCAATTTGTATTAAATCTTCCTGCACATTTTTCTGCTACAGATTTTAAAACCTACTGGAATTATATCCACTTGTTTTGCAAGGAAATGCATGTAGCTATTACTGGTGGACATACGGGTTTTATTGAAGGACAAAATTCTACTATCGCAGGTGGAGGAACATTAACCACTATCGCGTCAAAAACAGATTTGCTGATTTCAAAAAATGCTGAGGTTGGCAATGTGCTTTTAGTAACCAAACAATGTGCTATTTCTTCTTCAGCGATTTTGGCAATGAGTTTTCCTGAAACGGTGAAAAACAAGTTAGGAAAGGAAATATATGACCAAGGCTGTGGGCTGTTCTATAAAACTTCATCGGTTAACGATGCATTGGTTGCTGTTGGTTCAAATATTAATAATTCAGGAATAACGGCCATGCACGATGTCACAGAAGGCGGAGTTTTAGGTGCTATTTATGAATTAGCCATTGCATCTGGAAATGGTGCACGTATTGAAAACAAATCCTTACCCATGGGTGAGGCTCAAATGCGAATATGCGATTTGTTTTCAATTGATCCTCGTTACAGTATTGGAGCTGGTTCAATGATCATTGCAGTAAGGAGAGGGCATGAAAAAGATGTGATAAGCAGGCTTAAAGATCAAAATATAGACTGTACAATTGTAGGAGAATTAACTGAAAAGGAGAGAGGGATTAAATTGATAGAAGACAATAAAGACAGCGATTTACTTTATTCAGAAAAGGATCCATATTGGAATGCATTTTTTAAAGCTTATCAAAAGGAGTGGAAATAAAATGGAAAGAAATAAAATATCGGGGGGAATATACTTAGTTATTAATCCATCCATGAGGCGAATTGAGCTTCTTAATAGATTAGAGGAGGTCTTGCAGGCAGGTGTTGCAATTGTTCAGATTTGGGATAATTGGGAACCATTGATAAATAGACAGGATGTTATTATGGAAGTATCCAACCTATGTCATAGGCATCATGTTCCGGTACTCATAAATAATAGTTGGGAGCTACTTAGTTCCTTTCCGCTTGATGGCGTGCATTTTGATGCCATTCCGGACGATTATGCCCAAATTCAACAATATATAAAGCAAGATTATTTAGTAGGCATTACCTGTAATAATGATTTGTCGCTTGTTGATTGGGCAGATAAAAATAAGCTAGATTACATTTCTTTCTGTTCAATTTTCCCCTCTTCAACAAGTACTAGTTGTGAACTGGTTTCATTTGATAAGATACAAGAAGCACGACGAATGACATCCTTGCCCTTGTTCTTAGCTGGGGGTATTCAGCTAAGCAATATGTCACTATTAAACGAGCTAGATTATGACGGGGTAGCCATTATTTCAGGAATAATGAGCTCTGAAAATCCAGCTCAAGTCACCAAACAATATTTAGAAACTTTAAGAAATAAAAACAATGAGAATCGCAACAATTAATAAGCTTTGCTGTCCTTTTGATAAAGCTGACTTGTCTCTACAGATTATTACTCAAGATATTGATAAGAACATTTTAGAGGGATTACTTACTTGCAGTCAATGTAATCGCTATTTTCCCATCGTTAAAGGAATTCCTATTATGAGTCCGGATGAATTTAGGGAGTCTAAGTTAGAGCAACCTTTAATAGAAAGCTGGCAAGACCATTTACAAGGAAAAGAACTTAAGAACTTTCGTTTAGGGGCTACTATAACCGATAATCAAGAAGCTTAAAATGATCACGACGATTGTATAAAATTTAATAAAGTTGAAGTATTACTTAAGGCATGTCCGTTTATGTCATTATTAAAAAATGCCCAAACGGCATGCCCTTCTTTTTGCCACATAAGGAATTTCTCTGCATATTCTTTTAAAACCTGATCGCTATAAGAAGAAGCATACAGAGCTTTCGGGCCATGAAAACGAACATAGATATTTTTTGCGGTTATAAATTCTTTGTAGGGAAACTTTTCTGATTGCGCGATAACAAATGCAATATTATATCTCTTCATTAAATCCAACGATTCATTGCTATACCACGATTCGTGACGTACTTCCATTGCAAATTCATATTCAGGATATTTGTTCATTAATGTTGCATAAAAGATTTCATCAGTTTTTGCATCAAACGCAACACTTGCCGGGAGTTGAATCAACACAGGTCCCATTTTGTCTTTCATTGGTTTAAAAATATCGAAAAATCGCTCTAAAGGTTCTTCCGGATCATGCAGTTTTTTCATGTGACTTAAATAGCGACTTATCTTTGGGCAGAATAGAAAATCGTCAGGAACCTGGTCAACCCATTTATGAACCGTGGAAGCTAGCGGTAAATGATAGAAACTACTGTTTATCTCCGTTACCTTATAATGTTGAGCATAAAAGGAAAGGTAGTCGGTTGTTTTTAGCTTTTCAGGATAAAACGTTCCTTTCCAACCTTTATAGCTCCATCCGGAAGTACCAATATGTATCTCATTCATTTTTGACTCTTTAAAGCTTAACAAGCCATTCTCTAATCTGTTTTTGAACTTAAGTGTTTAATCTATTTTCGCACATATACTGTTCGAAATCGAACGCTTTTAAAAACAGATTGATTGTAATCGTCTGTGTTTCTGTGTGTTAAATATGTGGCACAAGCTTGTCTATAGATTGGAAGGCAGATGGTTATATCTGATATAAAATATGGACAGAATACTGATTAAGAAAAAGTGGAATAATAAGCGTATTGCAACCATTGCAGGTATTGTTGCATTATTGCTATTAATAACAGCAAGTTATTATTTTACATCTGGAAATTCAAGGTTGAATGTTGAAAAAGAAAGGATCTCAATTGCTGAAGTTAAAGATGATTCTTTCCGGGAATACATACCGGTTAATGGAATGATACTTCCTATTAGTACTATCTATTTAGATGCTTCAGTTGGTGGTCGTGTTGAAGAAAAATTTGTAGAGGATGGTGCCATTATGAAAAAAGGGGATGCCATTATGCGTTTATCAAATACGGATCAGGAATTAAGCCTGGTGAACCAAGAAACACAGGTATTAAATCTTCTTACTCAAATGGAGATTGCCAAAACGAATGCCCAACAAAACACCGTAATACATTTGAATCAAATGGCAGATGTAGAAAATGCATTTAGAGAAGCGAAGCGCATATATGATATGAATAAGCAACTCTATAAAAAACGAGTGATTAGCTCTCAGGAATATCAGAAGACACTAAATGATTATAACTACCAAAAAGAGAGAAAGAACCTTGCCAAACAAATTTTAAAGCAAGATTCTATTTCTACTAAACAATCCTTAGATCAAAGTGAGCAAACCTATAATCGTACTCGAAGTGCACTCGAACTTATGCGTAGAAAAGTAGGGGATTTGATTGTTCGTGCACCGGTTGATGGGCAGTTAACTTCTTTCGATGCTGAAATCGGACAAAGTAAAAGCTCTGGAGAGCGATTAGGCCAAATCGATGTTTTGAGTGGCTTTAAGGTTCGTGCCGATATAGATGAGCATTATATTTCCAGAATATACCCGGACCTCGAAGGTGAGTTTACACTATCAGGAAAAACTTATAAATTACGCATAAAGAAAGTTTATACCCAAGTAACCAATGGTCGTTTTCAGGTCGATATGGAATTTAGCGATGAAATTCCGAAAGGTATACGGCGAGGTCAAACTCTGCAGATACGTTTAGCCTTAAGTGATGAAACGAAGGCTTTGGTTGTTCCTAAAGGTGGATTCTATCAGCAAACCGGAGGAAACTGGATATTTAAGCTTGACAAAGATGGTAAAACTGCCTATCGTGTTGATATTCAGTTGGGAAGGCAGAATCCTGACTTCTATGAGATACTACAAGGATTAAAACCAGGTGATAAAGTAATTACATCAAGCTATGAAAGTTATGAGAAAGTCCAAGAACTTGTAATTAAATAGCGTATAAAATAATTATAAACTAATTCTGAACTATAAATTAATAGCTAAATATTAATATGATAAAGATAACTGATCTTCAAAAACTTTACCGCACCGAGGAGGTAGAAACCATAGCCTTAAGTAACTTATCGATGGAAGTTAAAAAAGGAGAGTTTATTGCAGTCATGGGCCCATCTGGTTGTGGTAAATCAACCTTGTTAAATATTATAGGCTTATTAGATGACCTTGATGGTGGTAGCTATCGTTTTAATGATATTGAAGTTGCCAAATTCAATGAGCGTAAACGATCTGATTTGCGTAAACATAATATTGGTTTCGTCTTTCAAAGCTTTAATCTTATTGATGAGCTAACCATTTTTGAAAATGTAGAGCTTCCCCTAATATATACTAAGGTTCCTGCTGCCGAACGTAAAAAGAGAGTTGAAGAGGTGCTTGAAAAAGTACAGATCATGCATCGTCGAAATCATTTCCCGCAACAGCTATCGGGCGGACAACAACAGCGTGTGGCAGTTGCTCGTGCAGTAGTGAATAATCCTAAATTGATTCTTGCTGATGAGCCTACCGGTAACTTGGATTCGAATAATGGAAATGCAGTTATGCAGCTACTTACAGAATTAAATGAACAAGGTACCACCATTGTAATGGTAACCCATAGTGAGCATGATGCAAGATATAGTGATCGAATAATCAGGATGCTAGATGGCCAGGTAGTGATGGAAGTTGTAGGGTAATATTGAGTTCTTTATAATAGTATGTCTCCAATTAGAAAAGAAAATGATACGAAATTATATAAAGGTTGCTTGGCGGAGTTTATGGAAAAATAAATTCTATACTTTAATTAATATTAGTGGTTTAGCAGTTGGTTTGGCCACTAGTATTATGTTACTGCTGTGGGTACAACATGAATTAAGTTACGATAAATTCAATAAAGATTACCAAAATATATATCAACTAAGTTCTCATTTTCAAACAAATGGAGATAATACTACCTGGAGAGGTGTACCAGGCCCTTTAGCAGTTCTTGCACAGTCCATTCCCGAGGTCCAATCAAGTGTAAGGGTACTAAGCGAATTTGATCAAGTTCTTTACGACCAAGAAAAGAAGAAGGTAATAGATGGCAATATAGTTGCTTTTGTTGATAGTGGTTTTCTTTCTATGTTTAACTTTCCTTTAGTTAAAGGAAATAAAATCACTGCCTTTCCTGATAATAATTCTGTTGTTATTACCCAATCTACTGCTCAAAAACTTTTTGATAATTCAGATGCAATAGGTGAAACTATTATATACTTTGGAACCAGTTTTATAGTGACTGGGGTATTACAAGATTTTCCTGAAAACTCCTCCATGCATTATGATGTATTATTCCCGATGGATCTATATGCACAGCAATTTACAGAAAATGGTGGGAATGGCGATTGGAAAACCATTGATGAAGATATGGGTAATTTCGCGTTTACTACATTCGTAAAATTACAGCCTAAAGCAGATTCAGAAAGAATAGGAGAAGTGTTTTCCGCCGCTTATAAGAAGGCTAGAAATGGTGGTGATGTTGCTTTTCGATTACAAAACTTAGCAGATATTCACTTGATAAGTGCAAATGGAAACAATTCTGCACTTAGAATGGTGCAGATATTTATGTTGGTTGTGATCTTGTTGCTCGCCATTGCAAGTATTAATTATGTAAATCTTTCTACCGCACGGTCGTTATTACGGGCAAAAGAAACCAGTATTCGGAAAATCATCGGTGCGGGTAAGTGGCAATTGTTCTTCCAGTTTATGATAGAAACTGTCGTTTTGTTCTTCTTTGCAACCTTAATTGCGATTATGCTGATATTTCTATTGATGCCCTTTTATAACAGTATTTCTGGCAAAATGTTAATTTTTAGTCTGGTCGATATTAGTGTATGGAAAGTAGTAGTTTTAGCTGTTATAGGTACACTGCTTGCTTCAAGTATTTATCCTGCTTTACTATTATCATCCTTTAAGCCAATTGAGTCTTTAAAAGGCAAGATTACTTCAGGTTTGGGAATCACGTCGTTTCGGAAAGCATTGGTGGTTTTTCAATTTTCAATATCTGTTATTTTATTGGTCTGCACTATAATTATGAGTAAACAGATGACTTTTTTAAAGAAGAAGGACCTGGGTTATGATAAAAGCTATGTTTTTACGGTTCCGCTAGCACAGCAAGTAGCAGATCATTTAGATGCTATAAAAGCCGAATTGCAAAATCAACAAGGTATTTTAAATATCGCTACTTCGGATGCTTATAATCTTTCTAATATTGGTAATTCGTCAGGTGATATTGAATGGGATAACAAACCAGCTAATAGCAATATGATAATTACACAGACTGTAATAGATAAAGATTTTATTTCCACGATGAAGATTCCATTTTTAGAAGGAAAAGACTTTACTGGTACACCAATCGATAGTTCTTCGTATATATTAAATGAGACTGCAGTTAAACAGATGGGGTTAGAGCCACCCTATGTAGGACAGCAAATTTCTTTCCATAGTAGAAAAGGAACGATTATAGGAGTTGTCAAGGATTTTAATTTCCAATCTTTAAAAGAAAAGATATCCCCTTTAATTTTCTTTTCCTGGTGGAAAGGAAATATATTATATATCCGTACTACTGCTGAAAATGCACAACAGGCTATTACCGCTGTAGAAAAACAGTACAAGAAGTATGCAGATAATAGTCCTTTCTCTTATAATTTTATTGATAAACAATTTGAAGCACAATATCGATCAGAACAACGTGCGGGAACGCTTTTTCATGTATTCGCAGGTATTGCCATTTTTATTTCTTGTTTAGGATTATTTGGTTTGGTCACCTATACCATGCAAGTAAAAGTTAAAGAAATTGGAATACGAAAGGTATTAGGTGCAAGTGTTTCTGGTATTGTACAAATGTTATCCAAAGACTTTTTAAGATTAGTTTTTATAGCTTTTCTTATAGCAATACCAATTGCCTGGTGGTCAATGAATCAATGGTTGCAGGATTTTGCTTACCACATAAATATTTCATGGTGGGTATTTGCCCTAGCAGGAATTTTAGCAATGGTGATTGCATTAATAACTGTCAGCTTCCAAGCAATCAAAGCAGCTATCGCTAACCCTGTTGATAGTTTAAGAGACGAATAATTTACAATAAGCAAGAATAACATTATGCTAAAGAACTACATTAAAACTACATTACGTCATCTCTGGCGCCAAAGATTATTCACAGTTCTGAACGTATTAGGGTTGGCAATTGGTATTAGTGCCAGTTGGATCATATATCGTATGGTTGATTATGAGTTTAGTTTTGATAAAAAACACCCGGATTCTGAGCAGATCTTTCAAATTGTAAGCAGGGCTTCGAGCTCTGATGGAACAGAGGGTGGTTTTGCGGGTATCTCCAAGGGATTATTATCTCCTTTATTGAATGATATAAGTGGGTTGAAAGCAGTTGTTCCAATGTATTATCGGTATAGTGAAATTGCCTCTATAAATCAAGACCAGGAAAAGCCACTAAATTTTGACAATCCGGAGAAACAAGTAGGTACTTTATCATCCTATTTTGAGATGATTCCATACAAATGGTTAGCGGGCGATTCAAAAACAGCATTGAATGCACCAAATAAGGTTGTCCTTACTCAGAGCCGTGCCCAACAGTATTTTCCTGATATGCCTGTGCAAAGTGCATTAGGTAAGACAATTATATACGATGATACATTATCGGTAGTCGTTTCAGGGATAGTTGCTGATTTGGATTACCCTAGTAGTTTTGATGCACAGGAATTCTTTGCTATATCATCCCAAGATTTAATAAGCGATGATTGGGATGAAAAGAATTCAGCTAACTTATTGTATATAAAATTGGCGAAAGGAGGAACTCCAAATGCTGTTCTTAAACAGCTCAATACTATAAATGAATCATATAATAAGAAGAATTTTGAGAAATATAATTATAGAACATGGTATGACGCTCTTCCTTTAGCCGATAAACACTTTGCTGTCGAATATGGTTCAAATACTCGTACAGCTAACAAAAATGTATTATACGGGCTTATTGGTATCGCTGTTTTTTTGATAGCATTAGCCTGTATAAATTACATTAATCTAAGTACTGCACAAATACCTCAGAGAGCCAAAGAAATAGGAATTAGAAAAACTTTAGGCAGTACACCGGCTATGTTAATCAATCGTTTTCTGGGTGAAACATTAACGATTACTTTATTGGCTATTCTCTTATCCTTTTTATTTTCCTTTTTTGCCTTCCGGCTATTCAGTGATTTTATTCCGGAAGGTATGCAAGATTTTGTCAATTATAAGGGAATGATAGTTTTTGGCATCTTGCTTATTGCAATAGTTACTGTTCTTTCCGGTATCTATCCTGCCTGGCTCATTACTCGTGTACAAACTGTGAATGTACTTAAAGGGCAAGCAGAAAAAACAATGGGTGGAATCAGGTTTAATTTACGCAAGAGCCTTATTGTATTTCAATTTGTTGTAGCCCAAATTTTTATTATCAGTGCGGTCATTATTGGACAGCAATTACGATATTCTCTAAATAAAGACTTTGGCTTTAATCATGAAGCTGTACTCACCATTGATGTGCCATTTAAAATACATATTAATGAGGAATTTAAAGGTAGGTTATCTGTCTTGAAACAGGAATTGGAAAAACATCCGGAAATTACAGCAATTGCACTTGGGGAACTTCCAATGAGCGATAATATGATGGCTACCATTCTTACTTATCAGAGCGATACCGGAAGAATTCAACAACAGGTAATGTTTAAAAACATAGATACCGATTATATTGATTTATATAACATCCCCCTTCTGGCCGGACGTAATTTGCAGGAATCAGTTACAACGCGTGAATACATTATCAACGAGGTGGCATTGAAGGCATTCGGGTTTCCAACACCTGAATCTGCTATTGGTAAACAGCTAACCAACTATAATGATAAGAATTTACCTATTACCGGGGTGGTCCGAGACTTTCATGAATTCAGTTTAAAAAGTGGTATAGAGCCTGCAGCCTTTATTTCAGAGAAGAATAATTTCAGAACTCTAAATATTAAACTGCCTGCTTCGCAACCCGATCAATGGGAAAAAGCAATACAAATAATTGAAACAGAATGGAAGGGAGTATATCCGGGCGTACCGTTTGAATACAAGTTTTACGATGAAACCATTGCATCTTTATATCAACAAGAACGTAATACTTCAAAGCTTGTTGGAGCTGCCACAGGAGTAACGATTTTTATCAGCTGTCTTGGTTTATTCGGACTTGCAACCCTCACTGCTTTTCAGCGTACAAAAGAGATTGGTATACGCAAAGTACTAGGTGCTACAGTTGCAGGAATTGTAAAGACCCTTTCAAAAGACTTTGTCAAATTAGTATTCATTGCGATTGTTATAGCCTCACCCATTGCTTGGTGGGCAATGGATAAATGGTTGCAGGATTTTGCCTATCGGGTAGATATTCAATGGTGGATGTTTGCAATAGCTGGAGTGCTAGCTATCCTTATCGCGTTGTTTACAGTAAGTTCTCAAGCGTTAAAAGCAGCCTTAGTCAATCCGGTAGACAGTCTAAGAGATGAATAATAAATTAAGATGATGATTAGAAACTATTTTAAAATTGCCCTGCGTAATTTTTGGAACAATAAAGTTCTCTCACTTATAAATGTGTTCGGACTATCCATTGGCATCAGTGCTGCATTAGTAATTTTCCTGATTGTTGCTTACGAATTTAGTTTTGATAGATTTCAAAAAGATGCTGATAGAATCTATCGTGTTGTTCTTGATGTAAATTACAATGGTACCGAAGGCCATTCAGCAGCTGTACCTTCTCCTCTCAGTAGTGCAATTCAAAATGAAGTCACAGGTATTGATGCAACAGTTCCTGTAATGCAATTTCAGGGAGATGCAACAGCGAGAGTAGCAGTTAAAGGTAATTCTGATAATCCTGTTGTTTATAAAAAGCAATCGGACATAGTTTTTACTAATCAGCAGTATCTCCAATTATTATCCCATCAATGGATTGCAAACTCAAAACAAATATCACTCGAAGACCCTTTTACTGTGGTGCTTACTGAAAGTAGAGCAAAGTTGTATTTCCCGAACATTGCCTCAACAGATATCATCGGTAAGCAAATCACTTACAATGATATTAATGTAACTGTTTCTGGTATCGTAAAAGACCTGGATGAGCATACAGTATTTACAGCTTTAGAATTTATTTCCTTTCCTACCATTTCAAAAACGAATCTCCAAGATCAGTTTATGATGGATGTATGGAATGATTGGATGATATATTCGCAATTATATATCAAAATATCCGAAGGTAATACACCTGAAAAAGTAGAGATGCAGTTAAAGAGTATCTTGAATAAGTATGATAAAGAAGCAAATAAGGATGCCTTTAAATCCATGGCTTACCATCTACAACCTTTGAATGATTTGCATTTCAACAACAAATATCAGGGTATTGGGAATAGAATTGCACATAAACCTACATTATATGGCTTGCTTTCTATTGCAGTTTTCCTCCTGTTATTGGGCTGCATCAATTTTATAAACCTTACTACTGCGCAGGCTTCACAAAGAGCAAAAGAAATCGGTGTCAGGAAGACAATGGGAAGTTCAAAAAAGCAGTTAATATTACAATTCTTGAGTGAAACATTCTTCATTACATTAATAGCTACAATAGTTGCAGTTGCATTTACACCCTTACTCCTTAAAATGTTTGAGGATTTTATTCCTCCTGGATTGCATTTTGATCTTATAAATCAGCCTTCTCTCATCCTGTTTTTATTATTTCTTACAATATTGATAAGTTTTCTTTCAGGTATTTATCCTGCATTTATATTATCGAGCTTCAAACCTGTTTTGGTTTTAAAGAACCAATTTTCTACAGGTTCTGCGCAAACACGTAATGCATGGATAAGAAAGACGCTTACTGTTTCGCAGTTCGTTATAGCTCAGTTTTTTGTTATTACTACACTAATGATAAGTAAACAGATTAATTTCTCACTTCATGCGGATATGGGTTTTAATAAAGAGGCAATCATTAATTTTGATCAGCCACGAGATAGTATTTCTACACATGGAAAATTATTACTGAATGAAATTAAATCTTTACCTGGCGTAGCGAATGCGAGTACAGGATTTCTTGCTCCTGCAGACAAAGGAATGTCTTTTACTAATTTATCATTTATTGATGGCAAGGAAGAGATAAAGCCCAATGTAAATGTACAGATACGTTGGGGTGATCCGGAATACATGGATGTTTATAAGATTAAGATTTTGGCAGGCAGGAATGTAGAAAAAAGCGATACCATAAAAGAGTTTCTTATTAATGAAAGCTATGCTCATGCATTAGGCTTTCAACATCCGGAAGAAGCGCTTAATAAATTTCTGAAATGGAATGAGAAGAATCTACCAATAGTAGGTATCATGCAAGATTTTCATTTTCAGTCTACGCGAGCAGCTATTGGACCTGTAGTTTTTGGAGGCAGTAACGGACAAACTTTTCATATACAACTGAAACCGAATAGTGCTGATGGAGCTTTATGGCGAAATACCATTGCTGAAATACAAAAGGTGTATAAACAGATGTATCCGGAAGAAGATTTTAATTATACTTTCTTGGATGATACGATAGCCAATTTCTATGAAAATGAACAGCATACTGCTAATCTTTTGAAATGGTCAACGGCATTCGCCATTATTATTAGTTGTCTGGGTTTGTTGGGATTAGTAATTTATACAACGAATTTGCGTGGTAAAGAGATTGGTATAAGGAAAGTGTTAGGTGCTTCAGTTGCACAGATTGTTTCTATTTTATCAAAAGACTTCATACAACTTGTACTGATTGCGTTTGTCATTGCAGCACCTATTGCCTGGTGGGCTTCCTATAAATGGCTTGAAGATTTTGCTTATAGAACATCTATGAGTTGGTGGATATTTTTAATAAGTGGGCTGATCATGATTTTAGTCGCTCTTGCGACATTAGGGATGCAAACTATAAAAGCAGCCTTAGCCAATCCTGTTGATAGTTTAAGAGATGAATAATTAAATTAAGATGATTAGAAACTATTTTAAAATTGCCTTATCAGTGTTATGTTTGCTTTTTTCATTTTCGAGCCAGGCACAAGAGGTTTTGACTTTGGAGGAGGCATTGAACCAAGCTCTGAACAACAATCTTCAGGTAAAGCAGGCCTCCCTTCAAGCAGCCCTGACCGAGGAGGATGTTAAACAGGCGCGGATGAACTTCTTTCCCACGGTGAATGCCGGGGTAGACGGAAACCTGCGCTGGGGCAAGAGCTTCGACCAGTTAACAGGCAGCCTGATCAACCAGTCCACCAATTCACTGAACGGAAGCCTGAACGCTTCGGCCTCCGTATTTCAGGGCTTTGCGCGGACCAACCAGGTATCGGCTAACAAATACCTGTTGCTGGCCGACCAGAGCAACATTGAGAAGATCAAGAGCGACCTAGTACTTTCGGTGGTGACCAACTACCTGGAAGCATTGACCAACCAAGACCTGCTTGCTGCCGGAGAGCAACAGCTGGCCCTCTCGCAGTCCCAATTGGAGGTAGAGCAGATCAATTATGAGGTAGGGAACAAAACCCTGGCAGAC
>NZ_DATJCH010000011.1:0-14844 GCF_035514885.1 Albibacterium sp.
TGAGCGGCGCCGCTACATCTCTACAACCATCGGTGTAATCATCGCCAGCGGTTGTTCCTTGCCGATACAAATATCGGTAAAAATGTTTATGTTTGTATAGCTATAGATGACGATTGTCCGATTAATTGGGGGCTAGACCAATAATTTGAAAAACTTAAAGACATGAATTTTTTTTTACTAAGCCTAAATGAACAAATCAGAACGAATTTGTTACGATTACTTATTTTATTTTTTCTTTGCGGTATAAGCCAAATGGTTTGGGCAGCCGACTATTTTGACTATATAGATCCGTCAAAGTCAACTATCACTTATGATCCTGCAAACGGATATTTTATTATTAAATTCCCTTTCTACTTTAACCCTACATCAAGTGGTAAGGATGTAAGTTTAGAAGCCGGTTCTTTTATAGAAATACAAACAAGCTCTACTACTATAAAAATAATGGATCTGACGGGTTGTTCTGACTGCCAATATGTTAATTTCAGTAATAGTCCGTCTGACGCAACTAACGGCTATGTTAAGGTTAATGATTCTTTTGTTTCTTCGGGACAATTCTCACAATACGGAATTTCTGATGGAACAATTGCTTTTGGCGAATTTTATTATTATCCACCGGAACAATTTTTAGGACAATCTGTCAAGTTCCATTTTAATTTTGTGATAGAACAAGATGAAGACGGGGCAGGAGCACGTCAAGCTACTTACACTTCTGGTTCTACAACCCTTGCAAATATTTCGGCAAGTGATTTCACTCTGTCGTCCGATTTTTCTTCTAACTTGAATAAATTTACCGTTTCTGCTAAATACAAAAGCACAGACTTGCCGCCAAATTTATATTGGGGCAGAGGTACAACTGCAGCTCAGGCCACTACGTCTTTTAATACTCAAACAAAGACAATAGATTTAGATAGAAGCAATAGTGGAAGACAAGAAAATTTTGCAATAAAATTAGCATATAGCGAAAAAGTTACAAAAACTATTACTATTTCTCATACCGTACCAGGTTATCAGGCTTTTGGCACAGGTGGCAAAGCTTTATCAGCATCCTATCACTCATCAGGCAAAGTTACGCTCTCATGGAATTTAGCCTCCGGAACAGGCGACCTTATTGGCGGAGATGATTTTGTTCTACAAAGGGCTGACAATGCAAGCTTTACTAATGCAAAAGAAATTACCAGAATAGCTGTAGTCTTAAACCAAGCGGAGAACTTTGAATATGTAGATGACTTAGTAGCAAATAATGTAAACTCTGAAGTTATATACTATAGAATTACGAGGTCGAAAGCTTTAACAGCCGAATGGGATTGGAGCTTTGGACAAAACCGCTCTATAACACCCAACTATCAACACGTAGAAATAAAATCAGCAGAGGCCTCACTAATAACAGAAAATTCTAATGCCATTAAAATTAGCTGGACCTACAATAACAGCGATAATATATGGACTCCGGGCTCATCTTTTGTGATTATGAAATACAATATCACAACCGGAATTACCGATGAAATTAAAGGAGCTTTAAGCCAGATGCAAGAGGGCTTCTATATAGATGAAGCAGTAAAAATTTGTAACGCTTATGAATATAGTGTTTTCGTTGCACCCGGAAATGAATCTTTTCACGATTCTTTTTTAACTAAAAAGTATAGAACAGAACAAATCATCCCTACTGAAGCAAGTTCTCTTATCAGCGTAGTAGCTTCTAAGGGCTATTATTCAAATAGGGTAGAGTTAGACTGGAAATCAAAAGGTGCTTTTGATGAATTTGACATTGCCAGAAAAGAATATGGTGATGACGAATCGGAATGGAAAACTATACAAACAATAAATGGCTCATCTGTATCTACATCATATTTTACCATCGATGAAACCGGAAGTCCGGGCCAACTATATGATTATAGAGTAATAGGATTATTAAATTGTGCCGGCAATATAATTTATTCCGACGAGGTTGCAGATCAGGGATTTCGTACTCCAACCGGAGATCTTTACGGGCGTGTTACCTTTGAGAATGGGCAGGCTGTTGACTCTGTTCAAGTAATAGTAGAAACAACAAACGGTATTCCGGGAAAAAGTTTGTTGTTTAATGGCAGTGCAAATGCAAGGGTAAGTAATACAGAATTATTAAAAACAAATACAGAATTGTTAAGCATACAAGCATGGATATCGCCTGACAATGCAAATGCCGCATCACAAAGTATTTTATCAAAAGCCGGTATGTATGATATAGGAATAAGCAATAACTATTTCTACTTTACTATGGGAACAGAAACACTAAGTACTGATGTTCCTGTATCAGAATATTTAAGTTATTCTACTTTCATACACCTTACAGCATCTTTCGATAAAGACTATATATCTATTTATATAAACGGGAAATTTGCTGCCGGAAAAGAAACAACAACTACCGTATCCGGAAACGACAATCCTGTTATACTTGGAGAAAACTACTACGGAGTAATCGACGAAGTCCGTATTTGGGGACGTGCTCTTAGTGCAGAAGAAATTTCAGGAGACTATAATCGTTATATAACCGGAGAAGAGGATAATCTTTTGGCTTATTGGAACTTTAATCATGCAGTAAGCTCTGCGTTTTTTGATGTTTCGTTTCGTGGTTCTAAATACAACTCAAATCATGGTATTATTAACTCCGGCGTAGAGCTTATCTCCAGCCGCATTCCTAATAATGAACAATTAGGTTATAAAGGTATAACCGGAGCTGATGGTACTTATTCTATCCGTGCTATTCCTTACACAGGCAATGGTACTGCTTACACAATTATTCCCCGTAAAGGAATTCACAGCTTTGAACCTCAAAAAGAAATTCGCTTTATCAGCTCGGGAACACAAAGCCATACAGTGAATTTCACTGACAATTCATCTTTTAGAGTTACCGGAACAGTAACTTATAAAGGAGGTACCTATCCTGTAAATGGGGTTTCTTTTATTATTGATGGCGTAACAGCTCTTCAAAAAAATGGAACACCCATATTAACAAATGCTGCCGGAGAATTTGAGATTCAGGTTCCGGTAGGCACTCATGAAGTTAAGGCTGTGAAAATCGGCCATTCTTTCGAAAATGATGGACGTATTTGTGACAGCAATAATCAAGACTTGAACTATCAAGACGAAGTACTTGGCAGAAAACTTATAGATATTACAACCATAAAATATATTGGTCGTGTTGCCGGAGGTACTGAGCAAGAGGCTTATATATTAGGGCATTCGTTGTCAAAAAACAACCTCTCTGATGATATTTATGTGAAGTTAAAACACCAAAGACAGGGATATAAGTTGGCATCTGTAGAAACCACCATAGAGCAGGAGCATTTTAAACCATCAAATGCCACCGAAACAAAAACAAACCAAGTAACATATAGTGAAGACTATATAACCATCACTCCAAATACAGAAACCGGAGAATTTGTTGCTTATGTAATTCCTGAATCCTTTATTGTAGAAGCTTATGCTAACGGACATGGTTATATTGATCAAAACAGCGAACTTAACTTAAGCCAAAAATTCACTTTACAAGACATTGTATATAATTATGTTGATTCAATATTAGTAAATAATAAATGGCAATACACCAACTTTAGTGATACCGTTAAATTTAATGCTTCTCAAAAATTCATAAAACGTTACTCTCCTGAAATTCGGATAGAACAAATAAATCCTTCTTCGGCGGGAGATGCTCTGCCCTATTATGGAAATAAAACAACAAAAACAACAAACATAATAGGTGAGACCACAGAAGTTCCTCTGTACGATGAAGAAACAAAAACATACTTGCTTGGCAAACCTGTTTTTGTTCAAAATGAAAATTATACTTTAAAAACCAGCCTTTTTGAAGCATATAAGTACAACGGAGCTAATGATATTATCGACGAAGTGCCTACCAGTGACGCTAAGGTGAAATTCATAAATGATATTGCCAATGAAGAAGCCACTGTAGAGGGAGATACAGCCGGAGTTGCATATTACACCTTTAAAGCCGGTGATCCGGAACTTACATCTGCAACCCGTTCTATTTCAGCAACGGTAACTTATGGTTCGGATTCAAATCCAACATCCATAGATTGGATTCAACCTTTTATCAACGGAAATGCCATAGTGTTAGGAATGCAAAGAACAGGTACTGACTTTGTTACTGCCGGTCCTGATAAAGTATTGACGATACTCCGCGACCCTCCGGGATCTAATAGTTATTCATATTTAGAAAAAGGAGTTTCTTTTGAAGAGTCCTCAGTCTATACCGGTTCGTTCAAGAATGAAGGAAGCGAAGAGTTTACCCTTGGAGTAAAAGCTGCTGTCAGCACTATTAATCTTGTTGGTGGCATAGGGGCTTTAACCGGAGTTGAAACCACATTGACAGAAGCAGAATCCGGTGTAACATTAGGAATCATGCATGAAGAAGAATATACAGGGACAGACACTAAGGCAACAAAAACTGTTACAACAACTCGTTTTCAAACCAGTAGTGAAAGCAATTATGTTGGCACTGATGCTGATGTATATATAGGCTATTCAACCAATATTACCTTCGGCTCAACAAAGGACGTTACTGTAGTATCAAAAGAACAATTTATAAATGCTGGAGGAGAAAGTGCTTACGAGGCAGTTTATGACGACGCTTCGTCCCCTGACTGGGTTCTTGTACAAAAAATTGGAGTTAGCATTGCACAGTCATTCAAAACTATGTTTGCTTATCCTCAAGTCCACATTGAAGAAAGAATAATTGGTGAAACGGAAGCTTTAAGAAACAGTTTGCTGCTGCAATTAGCCGAATGTGACACTACAGCTTTAAGAAACAATGTAAAAAATGATAAAGAAAAGGTGTATTACGTATCATTGGTTTCAATAGATGACGATAATTATGGCAAGGAAGGATTTTACAAATGGATTTTCAACGAAGAAAAGAAAGCAGTAACAGACACTATTTCTTATCTGAATCAATCTATCGATAATTGGATTAAGCAAATGAGAATGAATGATTCGATAAAAGTTCATGCTGAAAAACTACAAAATTATTCCTTCCACGGAGGTTCAGAAATCGAATATAGTGAAGAATATTCAACAACAAAATCACACGAAAGTACCTTCTCCGTTACAATTGGAGGTAAAATAGCAAACGATTGGCTGTTAGGAGCTGCTACAGCTAAAACAAAATTTGAACTTGAAGAGCAAATATTCACAACGCAAGGCGGAGAATGGTCAAGCGAAGTTGAATACAGTCATAGCAAGGGCTTTGTATTAGCAGAAGAAGGGTCTGATTATATCAGCGTTGATGTATGTCGGGAGCCGGGATGGAAAAAGGCACAGGAAGAATATGAGAACAGCGGTCTTGCCTCTGAAGGAATGGTAGGCGAAAGTTCATTTAAAGCTAAAGACTACTATTCAAGTTTTGTATTCAGAACCCAAGCCGGTGTTACCTCATGTCCTTACGAAGGAGCTTATATTTCAAAATATTATGAACCGGAAAAAAATCATATTATTAATCAAGCAACAATACAGGTTGAAGTTCCCGAAATAAGTGTAGAAAGGAATTTTATAGAAAATGTTCCTTCAGGTGAATCTGCTAAGTTTATTCTTTATTTAAGAAACAATTCAGAAGCACAGTGGGAATCATGGTACACATTAAAAATGGTTGACGGCTCAAATCCTGATGGCGCCAAAATGTCAATTGATGGTGCTGCAATAGCAAATGGTCGTGACTTTTTGGTTCCGGCCGGTGAAACTCTTGTAAAAACATTAGAAGTAGCTAAGGGAAGGGCATTGAACTATGATGATTTAAAACTTGTATTAGTATCTCAATGTCAGGGCGACCCTGCCGACTTTTCTACCATAATAGCCGACACTGTAACCTTTCATGTTCATTTTACACCCTCATGTTCAAATGTATCAATAATAAAGCCCGGTAATAAATGGACTTATAATACAGTTCTGCCTACCACTGAAGTTAACGGAGTACAAGAGCATTATATGGCGATTGAAATAGGCAACTTTGACGTAAATTATGACGACTTCAGTCATATAAGATTACAATACAAGTCCTCATCTGAATCTGATAACAATTGGGTAACACTGATTAGTTATTATAATGACTCTACATCTGTTGATTATTTGTCGGCAAAAGAAAATGGAGAAAATATAAGTCTTATAAAAGCTGCTGATGCAGGGAAAATTTATTACAACTTTTTCATGGACAACAAACCTGATCAGCTTTATGATTTACGTGCCGTAACAATTTGTAATATCAATAATGAAAAGATTGAAAACCCCTCGGAAGTGGTGAGTGGTATTAAAGATATGTATAACCCCCGGTTGTTCGGTTCTGCTAAGCCGGCTAATGGAATTTTAACTATTGAAGACGAAATACAACTAAACTTTAATGAACAAATAGCCGAAGGCTTTTTGACTAAAAACAATTTCCAGGTAACAGGTGTTCGTAACGGGTCAAAAACCGACCATTCAGTTTCCATTCGCTTTGACGGACAGAATGACTATATGGCTACCGATGCCAATAGAAATTTAGCCGAAAAAGATATCACCATTGAGATGTGGATAAATGCAGATGCACAAAACGCCACCTTATTTTCTCATGGAAATATAAATGAAGCTATAGAGCTGTCAATAACCGCCAACAATCATCTGAAAGTGAAGCTTGGAAATACTGTTTTAGTATCTGAAAACGCATTTGCTTTCGACCGCGGATCGTGGGCTCATGTAGCATTGGTGTATGAAGCGGAAGGATACATATCTGCCTATTACAACTATACCGAGCTGATAAGTCGCGCTCCGGTTGGCATGTATTATGGCTCAGGAAACTTTATATTAGGTAAAAGCATAAACGACAGCGACTACTTTAATGGAAGAATGCACAATGCACGTATTTGGAACAAGGTTTTGTCCTCAGGCAAGCTGCAATTAAACAGCTTGTCCATACTCTCGGGAAATGAACCCGGATTGTTAGGCTGCTACCCAATGAATGAGGGAAAAGAAAACTTGGCTTTAGACAAAGCACGTGGTGCAAATATGACTCTTTATGGTTGCGAGTGGTCTATGCCTGAAGGCTATGCCTCAAGCTTTGATGGAACTAATTCGTACCTTGCTTTAAACACAAGTGCTGCGGTTGTTACAGAGGAAATGGATTACACAATAGAATTCTGGTTTAAAGCAGAGTCCGGTCAAACAAATTCAAGCATTCTGTGTAATGGGCTTGGAACGGGAGCAGATTTTGGCGGTTCCAAAAACATATTTAACATTGGTTTTGATTCGGAAGGACGTTTACAATTCACAAACAATGGAGTAAGCATTCAAATAGACGGAACTTATGATGACAATAACTGGCACCATTTTGCCATAACTGCCAATCGTACTATTGGGCGTGCTCAAATATATCTTGATGGAGAATTGAATCAATTTTTCGATATCGCAAATATTGGCGGAATTGCCTCCGACAAAATGTATGTAGGAGCATGTGGCTGGTATGATGAAGGTGAAATAGGAGTATTGAAAACAGACAATTTCTTCTCCGGAAAAGTGGACGACATAAGATTCTGGAATCTATATAAAGGTGCTACTCTTATAGCAGAAAACATGAATAAAAGGTTAGACGGAACCGAAATGGGATTGTTGGCATACTATCCTTTTGAACACTATATTGAATGGCAAGGCAATAAAGAGCTTCAATACACTTTAAGCGATCAAAAAACACAAAAAGATCCTTCAAGAGCAGTAAGTGATGCCCTTCCTTATGGCAACACAGCTCAAACAGCAGATATAGCTCCTATTAAGGACAAGGGACCGGTGGCTAATTTGGAATTTGAGTTTGTTGTTAACGAAGATGCTCTTATTATCAACTTGAAAGAGACAGCAGAAAAAATAGAAAAAGTCATCGTAACCTTCACAGTAAGTGATGTCCGCGATTTAAACGGAAACTATATTCTATCTCCTATCACATGGAGTGCTTACATAGACCGTAACCAATTAAAGTGGATGGATAATGAAATTAATCTTAATAAAAATGTATATGAACCTTTAGAGTTTATTGTGAAAGCCGTTAACAAAGGCGGTGCTGTACAAAACTTCAGCATCAACAATATGCCGTCGTGGCTATATGTTACGCCAACCAAAGGAAACATTAACCCCAACTCTAACAAAGACATACATTTTACTGTAGATGAAGGATTAAATATTGGAAGTTACAACGAGCTTATCTACTTAATAAATGATGAAAATGTAAGTGAAGCATTAGAGCTCAACTTAAACGTATTGAGCAAAAAACCTGATTGGAGTGTTAATCCGGCAGATTTCGCATACAATATGTCGGTGTTTGGCAAAATGCGCTTTAATAACATCTATTCCGATGATAATAATGACATGTTAGCTGCATTTAAAGACGGGAAATGTATTGGACTCGCAAATTCTGCTTACGATAGGAACCTGGATATGTGGTATGCTTTGCTTACAATTTACGGTAATGAAAAACAATTTGGAGACATAGAATTCAGGATATGGGATGCAAGTTCAGGAAAAACCTACGGAGCTACGCCAAGCACCGAAATATCATTTGTAAATGATAAAATTATTGGAAGTCCTATAAGCCCTGTGATTTTTGATGGAAAAGAATTAATATTCCGTGATATTTCTGTTGTTTCCGGATGGAACTGGGTGTCATTCAACCTTCAAAATGAAAACCTTTCTAATGTAAACAAAACATTAGAAAATGGAAGGTGGGTAGATGGTGATTTCATAAAATCATTAGACTACACGGATAATTATTCTGCCAAAAACAAAGTGTGGGATGGAGAATTAACTCGAAATGGAGGCCTGATCAACAGCTCTATGTATATGATTAAGAGTACAAACAATCAAACATTCAGCGTCTCAGGTGTAGAAATCAATCCTATTGTTACTCCAATTACAGTTGCCAAAAACTCATGGCTTTGGTTAGGATATATTCCAAGCGGAAATATGACCGTTAATGAGGCTTTATCTGACTATGCTGCAAATCAAGGTGATGTGATTAAGTCTCAAACATCATTTGCTATGTTTTTTGGTAACAATTGGGTAGGAAATCTTAGCTATATGGAAGCTAACAAGGGCTATATGATTCACAATACCGGAAATAAAGATATCACGTTCAGTTATCCCAAATCATCAAGCACAAGATTAAAATCTTTAAATAATGAGGATAACTTTTCAGTGAATTACGCTCAATATCCAAACAATATGAACCTGATTGTAAGCTCAAAAGATTTATTGCCTACAGACAAGATTGTTGTTGTAGTAGATAATGAAGTGAGAGGCGAAGATGCAAGTGTATTTATTGACGGTAAAGAAAATATCAGATTTATTACGGTAAACACTGATAAAGAAAACTCATATCTCACCTTCAAACGTGAACGTGGAGGAGAAACAGCAACTTATAGTCCGTTAATTAAATACAATTCAAATACAGTGCTTGGAACTATAAGCTCTCCTATAGTCTTAGACTTTGAAGAGCAGGACCAAAACATAAATGTTTATCCTAATCCCTTTAGCAGAGAGCTGAATATTATAGTTTCAAGTGAAGAAAACAGCAAAATAATTATCAAACTATTGGATGTTAGTGGACATGCTATTTATGACATAAACCAAAATTCAGTTGACGGTTTATATCAAAAAACATTGAACACATCATCTTTGGATAAAGGAGTTTACCTTATTCAAATAATAGAAAATGATAAGCAAACAATTAAAAAAGTAGTGAAAAAATAACATTAACTGAGAATGCTTCAATTTTTGAAGCATTCTCATATATAATCCACAATCATGAAAAAAAATATATCTATACCGATTCTACTTGTTTTATTTTCTCTAAGCTTATTCTCATGCAAAAAGGATGAAACATATCCTCAACATGAAAAGCCTAATTGGGAAATTTCTGAAATAGAAAATGTTCAGGTAAACTTCAGCGCGATTTTCGATTTAGAATCAAACCTTAGTGTTTACATAGCAGAAAACGACGAACTGGCAGCTTTTGTTGGAAATGACTGTCGAGGTACAGCTACTCTTATCAACGACCTTTTTCATATTACGGTAAAAGGTACTGCCGATGAAAATTCAAAGGTTACTTTTCGCTATTATAGCTCTACAACAAAATATATGTACGAAGCTATAGATTATGTTGACTTTGAGGCTAATATCACATTAGGAACTATTGACAATCCGGAAGTTTTAGCTCTAACCCTAAGAAAATAGAAAAATGAAAATCAAGACTTTTATCATAAGTACTGTAATTTTAATCTTTTCGACTTTAAAGGTATTTTCCCAAAATGATAGTACTTCAATCATAAATGCTGATTGTTTAAAGAACAATTGGTATATAGAAATTGGTGGCGGATTACAGCTTCTAAATTCAGAGGACGCATCAAAGCTGGTCTCTTCGAACCGTTATACTCCATCATTCTCAATTTCGGCAGGCAAATGGCTGTCTCCGGTATTTGGTTTTCGCATGCAAATACAAGGTTTTAAAATGAATGGCTTAAGTACTTCAAGAGGAATATATTTAGCAAATCCCACTGACGATACCTTCTTGTATGGGAACAATGACCCTGTGCGGATAGGTGCTGACTTCTTTCCAAACGGTTCGTACATCCACGTCATTAAATACATAAATCCTCATTTTGATGCACAATTCAGTTTATTCAATTTGTTCGGAGAAAGGAATAAGAACTACATCTTTAATCTTGTACCGGGCATAGGAATCGGCTATATGCATGTGTTTGAGTATCAAGGAATCCCTACTGCCGATTTAATGACAAGCAATTTGTCATTAATGGCAAAATATCAAATAAAGGATAATTGGGATGTAAATATGGAGGTAAATAAAGCAATTTTTCCCGACCCTTTTGATGGAAGGATAATGGGACGCATGCAAGAGAGCAATACAGCCTTTACTCTGGGAGCAACTTACAGTTTTGGTGCTAAAAAATCTGTTTTGGAAAATAAGACTGCAAGGTTATTTAAACAAGAGGATGACGGAAATACGGAAAAATTTCAGGACTGGTATTTTGACGCCATGCTTGGCGGCCAGATGGCATTTTCTGAAAACACCGGTAGTATGGACTTTTCAGAAAGGATATCACCAAATATTGCACTAACTGTTGGGAAATGGTTTTCTCCCGTTTTTGCCGGCAGGATTCAAGTTCAAGGACTTAAATTAAACAACTTGAGCGATGGAAGCGGATACTTTAATGAGGACAAAACAGGCGGAAATACAATATTTGGAAATAATGACCCAGTGTTTTCTACAACAACACTTGATGAATTAGATTTTTACAGACGTGATGTGTCTTATGTAAATATGCATGTCGATATTCAAGTTAGTTTGCAAGAGTTGTTGAATAAGCCCAATGAATCATACAAATTTGATGTTTTGTCGGCTGTTGGTATCGGATATATGCATGTATTTGAAATCGATGGGATTAAAGCGGCAAATTTAATGACAAACAATTTTTCCTTAATGGGAAAATACAAGTTAAACGATTCATGGGATATAAATCTTGAACTTCAAACAGCATTTTATTCCGACAAACATGATGGACGTATTACCGGAAAAATGCATGAAAAAAACATGTCACTGGCAATAGGCTGCACTTACAATTTACCCGGAGAAAGAAAGAAAAGTGGAAAGAAAAAGAAAGACCAGGCCGCCATTATGCAGGATGCTATTATAGAAATACCGACCGTTCCTGAAATGACGACAAATAATGATTCTGCCATAGAAAAAGATGTAATAGAGAAAAATGAAGAAAAAGAAGTAAAACAAATGGCAGAACTAATCCTTGTTGAAACAGATTCTAAACCCTTTATTTTAACATCAATTCTATTCTCCCTAAATAGTAAGATTCCATACAGCGGACAAGAAATACACCTAATAAACGTAGCGAAATTCTTAACAGAGAATCCAAATAAAAAAATCCGTCTGGATGCCTATGGTGATGCAGGATCAGGTACAGATGAAGTCAACATGAATATCTCGAAACAAAGAGCAGATTATATAGAACAGTTGCTTATTGAAGAATACGGAATAGATACAGATTTGATAGAGAAAAATGCAATGGGAGCAAAAGAACAACCCTATAAAACAAACGCTTTAAATAGAGTTGTTATTATTACAGCAATAAATCAATGAGCAGTAAACAATGAGCAGTAAACAGTAATCAACGAATAATCGTAGAGACGTTGCATGCAACGTCTTTTTACATGACATGTGGTGTCCGTTTAGAGTTTATAGTTTTGGGTTTCGGGTTCACGCAAAGACCGCGAAGATTGTTCACGCAGAGGCCGCAAAGATATTAATGTCGTAGAGACGCACTGCCGTGCGTCTTTATAAGACACGATATGTGGTGTCCGTTTAGAGTTCAGAGTTATCGTTTACGAATTACAAATTACGGATTAGCAGATTAGTTGATTTGGTCATCGAAAATCGTAAATTAACACGAATTTATAGGCTGAAAGCCTTATATATATTAGCATGGGGCAGCGCCCTATGTCGTGGAATACCTCCACAATCGGCGCTCTGAAAGAGCAACATAAAGAATAAGAAACTTAACACAAACCGGATTCAAGCTTTGCCCAAAGCAGGATGCTTCGGGTACATTGCTTACAAATTACGGATTAGTTAATTAGAAAATTAGAAAATTTCAGCAATTACGTTTAACAAATTTTTATTAATTATTTGAAACCACGAAGTGGTGAAACTGTTGTAGGCTTACATAGGGCTACGCTTCGTTTCATCCTAACCTGTCCCGCCGAGGCTTGGCGAGAGCGGGATGCTAATGTCTTGCACCCATTCAGGGCTGTAGAAAAAAGTAAAAGCCCGTGCGGATTGAGCACAAAAGATTAATATTAACTTCGTTGAATTTTGCTGCGCTCGGCAATGTGCAAACTAGTTTGACTACTGCCCTCGCTTATCGCAAAATTTATGTTGCCTCTTCAAGGCGCTTGGAGGTGGAGGTATTCACCGACCCCACGCGCTGCATGGGTCTGTTCCGCCGAGGCTTGCCGAGAGCGGGATGCTAATGTATGTAAGGCTTTCAGCCTATAAATCAACTAATCTGCTAATCAACTAATTATCACATTAAATAATCTGCTAATTTGCACCCCTAAACCTCTCTAAACGACGTAGTCCTCAACTTTAACTTCACTGTTGACTGATGACTGCTCACTGATTTACTGATGACTGATAACTCTATTCTTATTTTGACACCTTAAGGAATTCGCCAATTATGCGCTCTAATTCTTCTTTTGGCAGAAGGCCTCTGGCGCCGGCAGGCTGTGAATCGAGGGGAATAAATATCATTGTTGGATAAGCTGAAACTCCAAAAGCTGCAGCGAGCTCTCGATTTCGTTCTGCATCTATTTTATAAATTTGAATTTTATTGCCATAATCGTTCTGAAGCTCTACGAGTATAGGAGCCAATTGTTTGCAAGGACCACACCATGAAGCATAAAAATCAATAATTACAGGTCTGTCTCCTTTAAATGACCACTCTTCCTGATTTTTATAGTCAAAAACCTTTTCTATAAATGAGTCTTCATTCAGCTCAACAACTTTACTAAGCCCTGAGGAAGAAAAAGCATAGGCAGAGATAACAAGACTACCCGAAAACCACATCAACAAAGAAATAAGACAGACCCGTAAAATATTTTTTTTCATAACTATTTTAAATTTTCTAATAGAAAATAACAATACCCCTAAGACTCATAATTAAACGCAATAATACGGAAAAAAGTTCAAAAAAATTAAATCATAGAATAAGCAAAGGAAATAAAACCGAGGTTATTTCTCTACATTTAAAACATCTTTAATTACTTTTTCAAAAGTATCCTTTGGTAAGGCTCCTGCTGCCATTTGAGGCTGACCATCCTTTGGCACAAACAACAAAGACGGAATGCTTTGAATGCCAAAAACAGCCGACAATTCACGTTCTTTCTCTGTATCTAGTTTATAAATGTCGATTTTCCCATCATACTCTTCTGCTAATTCCTCTAATATTGGAGCTACCATTTTACAAGGTGCACACCAGTCGGCATAAAAATCAATCAAACAAGGTTTATCACCAACAAAATTCCATTCTTTATTATTTTCATAATCAAAAACTTTTGATTTGAAAGTCTCTGCTGTTAAATGCTCTACCATAATTGTAAGTCGTTAAATTAATAATTTAGTTTGCAAATATAAATTCTAATATTGATATATACAATTATTTATATTTGTATAATGTTCTATACAATGATTGTGCCAGATGAATAATATTTTAAAAAGCAGAAAAGTGAGCAGTTTATTTGGAACCAAGTGACACATTGTCATTAAAATTTATCCACTTTTCTTTCTTTCATGGTTTCATCACTAAAGAACATTTCCAATTGATATAGAAAATTTTAAGTAAATATTGTAATTTTGTCAGTTGATATATCAAACGACTGTTATAAAAGGAACTTATCAAATATTATTTCATGCAAGAACATCTAAATCATCCTGTTTTTAAAATTATATCCGACATCAGTACTTTGGAAGGGGTAAAAAGTTATGTTATAGGCGGCTATGTTCGTGATTTAATTATGGGCAGGCCCTCAAAAGATATTGATATTGTGGTTGCAGGCAGCGGAATTGAGTTTGCCGAAAAGGTAGCGTCACGGCTGGGCAAAATCAAAGTCAGCAAGTTTAAAAACTTCGGAACAGCAATGTTCAAATACCGTGATACGGAATTTGAATTTGTCGGTGCCCGCAAAGAATCTTACAATCGAGACAGTCGAAAACCAATAGTAGAAGACGGCACTATCGAAGATGACCAAAAC